>NZ_PDDL01000018.1:0-50228 GCF_020833785.1 Kocuria sp. CCUG 69068 | reverse complement strand
AACGTGGGACATGAAGGCCTCCGGTGGGTGAAGCGGTGAACTAGACAGCTCCACTTCACTACCGGAGGCCTTCCCGTGTCAGCCCGACTCACCGCCTTGCGGCGGGACAACCTCCCTGGACATCACAGTTAGCGCGTCCGAGCGGGCGCCTAGCCTGGAACGTGTCGGAGGTCACACCGCACCGTGTCCGGATCCCGGACGCCGCGGCGGGCCCCCGGCGGCACCGCTGCACCCGCTCCCCGGAAGGACCCTCGCCATGACCACGCACACCGAACCCTGGCCGGCCGGCACGCCCTGCTGGGTGGACCTGATGGCCTCCGACCTGGGCCGCACCCAGGCCTTCTACCGCGACGTGCTCGGCTGGACCTACTCCGAGTCCCAGCCCGAGTACGGCGGCTACTGCAACGCGCTGCTCGGCGGGCGGGCCGTCGCCGGGCTCTCCCCCACCATGGAGGGCATGGCGGACGCCCCGCACGTCTGGTCGGTCTATCTGGCCACCGAGGACATCACCGCCCACGCCGCCCGGGCGGTCGAGGCGGGGGCCACCCCGGTGTTCGAGCCCATGGAGGTCGGGGCCTTTGGCTCCATGGGGATGTGGGTCGACTGCACCGGGGCGGCCTTCGGCATGTGGCAGGCCCGCGAGCACACCGGCTTCGGGGCGTACGGGGAGCCCGGCGCGGTGGTCTGGTGCGATCTCATGACCGGTGATCCCGCCGCCGCCCAGGGCTTCTACGCCGCGGTCTTCGGCTACGCCTACCAGGACATCGGCGACGACCGGATGCCCTACGCCCTGTTCACCGTTTCCGGCGGGCAGATGCCCGCCGGCGGCATCGGCGGTCTCGACCCCGCGGCCGGTGACGCCCGGCCCGCCTGGTCGGTAGCGTTCCAGGTCGAGGACGTCGACGCCGCCGTGCGCCGCGTGCGCGAGGCCGGGGGGTCGGTCGTCCAGGAGCCCTCCGACTTCGAGTACGGGCGGATGGCGGCCGTCGCGGGACCCGACCAGGAGGTCTTCGTGCTGATGACCCCGAAGGAGGAGATGTAGCCCCCCTGCCGGGGCGCCTCAGCCCCGGTCGAGGCGTCCCAGCGCCGCGGCGACCGGGCGGGCGCCGACCAGACCGGGCAGCGCGGCGAGGTCCTCGTCGATCACCAGCAGGTCGGCACGGGCGGCCGGGTCCGCGTACAGCCGGCGGACCCACGCCCGGTGCGGCCCGGGGTCGCCGTAGCGGGTGCCGGGCCACCGCCACCGGACCGCCCCGGAGCGGGCGAGCCGGCGCGCGCTCGCGCTGCGGGCCAGTCGCGCTCCGGCCTCCTCGGCGAAGAACGCCAGGTGCCGCTCCTTCAGCCGCACGATCTCCCGGACCGTGCCGGCCAGCCGGGGCTCGACGGCCCCCAGTCGCCGGTAGACCGCGGCGAGCACGGCGGTGTCGAGTCCTCCGGTGACCATCTGGGCGCCGGTGGTCTCGGCGCCCAGCAGGTTGCTGGAGACCGCGCCGAGCGCGGGCCGGGCCCGTTCGTCCCAGGTCCGCCGGGCCCGGCCGAGGGGCGTGTCGGCGGGCTCCCGGGCCGTGCGGCCGTTGGCGGCCAGGACCGCTCCCAGGGTCTCGGCGAGCCAGTGCTGCTCGTAGGCCCATGCGGTGAGGAAGGCCGTCACCCGGGCCTCGGCGTGGGTGGGGGTGACCAGCAGGTCCCGCAGCCGGTCCAGCAGGCCGCGCTCGACGCACCACAGGTGCGCCAGCACCTCCAGGGCCCCGGGGGCGAGGTCGCTCAGGGCCTGGAGGTCGAGGTCGGCCGGGCGCAGCGCGTGCGGGTCGCGCGCGTAGGCGCGCACGTCGAACCGAGGCGCGCGCACATCGGACCGGGGGCCGTCCACCGCGGAGGTGCTGCTCGCGCTCACGCGGCCACGCCCCGGGCGTCCAGGGCGTCGGCCACCACCGTCAGTCCCTCCATGCCGGGCAGCTTCGCGATCTGGCGGTCGATGGCCTCGACCTCCCGGCGGCCCTCGGCCCCGGCGAAGAGGTGGCCCATGACGTGGGTGACCTCCTCCTCGGGTGAGACCCCGGAGCCGACCGGCTGCCAGGCGGTGCGCAGGGCCAGGCGGGCGAGCTTCTGCGCCTTCGGGTTGTCCTGCAGCCGGGCCCGGGCCTGGGTGGTGTAGAACGCGATGTGCTTGGTCTCCTGCGCGGCGATGCGCCGCAGCAGCGGGGCGAGCACGGGGTGGTCCTCGAGCGCGGCCAGGCGCCGGTAGGCGGCGGCCGCGGACCGCTCGTTCACGGCGCCCCAGAGCATGTGCACGGCGACGAAGTCGGTGCCCACGATGTTGGACAGCAGCGACTGCTTCACCGGGTTGATGCGGTCACGCCAGCCGAGCTTGACCCGCTTGGCCTTGAGCTCGTCGAAGGCCACGGTGATCCCGTGCAGGGAGAGCACGTGGGCGAGGGCCTCCCCGTGCCAGAACTCCTCCCGGTTCCACATGGTCATGAAGGTGGCCACCTCGGGGTCCTTGCGGGAGGGGCTGACGAGCATGTCCCGCAGGTAGCAGACGGTGTGGAACTCGACGTCGCACATGTACCGCAGCGTGCGCAGCGTCTCCGGGGGCAGGGGGTCCTCGCGCAGGGCCTCGAGCCCCAGGTCCTCCCAGTGCAGACTGGTGGACTCCTCGGCGAACCGGTCGATGTCGAAGGCCATGACGCCTCTTTCTCCTCCTCGATGGGGTGCTCTCGCGAGGATGTTCGGCGCCGGGGCGGCATCGGATGGGTGGGGCGGGCGGGCCCGGACCCGCCCGTGCACGCCTGTCCTAGGATGGGGCCATGCGTCCAGCAGGGAGCACGCACGAGGTCGAGGGCCGTTGACCATGACACCGGCCATCCGGGCGCGCCGACTCGTGAAGGACTACGGGCACACCCGCGCCCTCCACGGCGTGGACCTCGAGGTCCGGGTCGGGGAGGTGTTCGGCTTCCTCGGGCCCAACGGCTCCGGCAAGTCCACCACCATCCGGCTGCTCGTGGACCTGCTGCGCCCCACCGCGGGCACGGTGGAGGTCTTCGGCGTCACCCCCGCCGCCGGCGGGCCCGGGCTGCGCGGGCGGATCGGCTACCTGCCGGGCGAGCTCTCCTTCCCCGCGCGGATGAGCGCCGGGGAGTACCTCGCCTACCTCGCCGCCCTGCGCGGCGGCCGGGGCGGACGGCGCGTCGGCGAGCTCGCGGAGCGGCTCTCCCTGGACCTGTCCCGTCCGCTGCGAGCGCTCTCCAAGGGCAACAAGCAGAAGGTCGGCCTGGTCCAGGCCTTCATGCACGACCCCGAGCTGCTCGTGCTGGACGAGCCGACCAGCGGTCTGGACCCCCTGCTCCAGCGGGAGTTCCTGCTCCTCGCCCGCGAGGCCAACGCCGGTGGCGCCACGGTCTTCCTCTCCAGCCACATGCTCCAGGAGGTCGAGGAGGTCGCCGGGCGCGTCGCCATCATCCGCGAGGGCCGGGTGGTCGACCTCGACGACGTCCGGGCCCTGCGGGCCCGTGCCGGGCAGCAGGTGCTCCTGCGCTTCGCCGCACCGGTGTCCCTGGCGGAGTTCGCGGGCCTGCCCGGCGTCGAGAACGCGGTCCTCGATCCCTCCGACGGCGTGACCCTGAGCTGCCTGCTCCGCGGCGACCCCATGCCGCTGCTGAGCGCGGCCGCCCGGCACCGCGTGGTGCGCTGGCAGGCCGAGGACCGGGAGCTCGAGGACCTGTTCCTGGACTTCTACCGGCCACCGGCCGGCCGCACCACTCCGGACCGCCCCGCCCCGGGCGCCGGGACCGCCGACCCGGAGGTGGTGCGATGACCGCGCGGGGCGGAACCGTCCTGGCCGCCGCGCTGAGGTCCAACCGGCGGTCGCTGCTGCTGTGGGCGCTCGCCGTCGCCGCCGTCACGGCCCTGTACACGGCGTTCTACCCCAGTGTGGGCGGCGGCCAGATGGACGCGATGCTCGAGTCCATGCCGTCCGAGTTCATCACCGCGATGGGCTTCGACAGCATGGCCACGGCCGCCGGCTACGTCACCTCGACCGTGTACGCGCTGCTCGGCGCCGTGCTCACCCTGGTGTGCGCCATCGGCCTGGGCGCGCGCCTGGTCGCCGGGCAGGAGGAGGACGGCATGCTCGAACTCGAGCTCACCGCCCCCGTCTCGCGGCGGAGGATCTACACCGAGCGGCTGGCCGCCCTGTGGCTGACGGTCCTCGTGCTGGTCCTCGCCCTCAGCGCCTCCCTCGGCGTCCTCTCCGCCGCGCTGGAGCTGGGTCTGGCGGCCACGAACGTGGCCGCCGCGAGCGCCGGGCTCCTCCTCTTCGGGGGTGCCCTGGGCACCGTGGCGTTCGCGGTGGGGGCCGCGACCGGCCGGCGCGGGATCGCCCTGGGGACGGCCGCGGCGGTCGCGGTGGCCGCCTACCTGCTCAGCTACCTCTCCCCCATCGCGGAGGCGCCCTGGATGGAGCGGATCTCCCCCTTCCACTGGTACATCGGCGCCGAACCGCCAGCCACTGGCGTCGACTGGTCCGGTCTGGGGCTGCTGGCCGCGCCGGCGGTCCTGGCGGCGGCAGGGAGCGCCGCTGCCTTCGAGCGGCGCGACCTCATGGTCTGATCCACGGGCCTGTCCCGGCGCGTCACCGGGCGTCCGGACGGGCACGACGTCCCCGCGGCCCCGCGCGCAGAGACGTCCCCACCGTCAGGCCAGGGGCACCCGTGCCCGGACGTCGCCCAGCCCGCGGGCGAGCACGAGCTCCCCGCCCCCGGCCAGGGGTGCCCAGGTGCTGGCGGCGTCGTCCCAGCGGCGGAGCAGCCTGTCGTCGCAGCGCACCCTGACGGCGGCCGTGGCCCCGCTGGGGACGTCCACCCCCTGGTAGCCGATCAGGCGGATCGGCTGGTCGTCCTCGGCCGGGTCCAGGTAGACCTGCACGGTCTCCCGCGACGCCCGGGACGAGGTGTTCGTGAGCTCGACGTCCACCACCGGTCCGCCCTCGCCCGCCCGGACCCGCACGGTCCCGTACTCCCAGGTGCCGTAGCCCAGGCCGTGCCCGAACCAGAACAGCGGGGCGGGGGCGTGCCCGGCGTGGTAGCCGCGGTGGCCGATGAACGTGCCGTCGTCGTAGCTCAGTGCCCGGTCGCCGTCCGGGACCACGCCCCACGCCGGGGCCGCCCCGTCCGCGGCGGGCCAGGAGGTGACCAGTCGCCCGGTGGGCTCGAGTACGCCGGTCAGGGCGGCGGCCACGGCGTGTCCTCCCTCCTGACCCGGCAGCCCGGCCACCAGCACCGCGTCCACCCGGTCCAGCCAGGGCATGAGCACGGGGGTGGCGGCGTTGACGACGACCACGGTCCGCTCGGCGGCGGCGGCCACGCGTCGCACGAGCTCGTCCTGGCGCCCGGGCAGGACGAGGGTCGTCTTGTCGGCGGCCTCGGTCTCCTGCTCCTCGGTCAGGCCGACGACGACGACGGCGGTGCCGGCGGCCGCCGCCGCGGCCTCGGCGGCGGCGAGCAGGTCGTCGTCGGGGCGCGGGGCCGGGGCGGCCACCAGGGCCGTCTTGCCCGCCGTCGTCATCTGCAGCAGGTGGCTCTCCTCGACCAGCCCCAGACCCGGATCGCCCAGGAGCAGCTCCCGCCAGTCGACCGGGGCCGGCGCCACGGTGGCCGTGAGGGTGGCCGCAGCCGGCAGCTCCACGGTCTCGGCGAAGGCCGGTGGGCGCAGCATCGCCTCCCCCGGGTCCTGCCCCTCGAGGCGCAGCTCGGCCGACAGCTCCTGCCCCTCCGCCACCAGGTCCCAGCGCCCGGCGCCGACGGCGCCCAGCCGCACCGGTCCCGCGTCGTTGGCCAGGACGGTGGTGAGCACCGCGGTGGCCGGGACCGCGCCGAGGTCGTCGTGCCCGTCGAGCGAGATCGCCGGGGAGTCGGAGTGGTACCGGGTGAGCTCGGTGCCGTCGGCGCCGAGCAGCACCACCTGCATCCCGGGGGTTCCGGTGGCCGGATCCGTGAGGAAGGCGGGGTCCGCCGGGACCGGGCGGGTCCGCACGGCCGGTCCGTCGGCCACGCGCACGCGGTCCCCGAGCAGCGCGGCCAGCCCCTCGGCGATCGTGGACAGGTAGGGCGGGTTCACGACCGCCGAGCCCCCGCCCATGTCCACGGTGTCGATCGCGTGCCGTCCGATCAGCGCCACGTCCTGGCCGGCATCCCCCTCCACGGCCAGGGGCAGGACGCCGTCGTTCGCCACGACCGTCATGCCGCGGGCGGCGATCCGGCGCAGCTGTTCCTTCCGCTGCGGGGAGTCCACCGCGGGCAGGTCCTGGGCCCACGGGCGGGACTGCCGCCCCGGCGGGGTGAGCCCGCCGACCCGCTCGGCCAGGCGCAGCAGCCGCAGCACGTGGTCGTCGATCGTCTCCTCGGCGACCTCACCGGCCCGGACCGCGGTCACGAGGCGCTCGCCCCAGGGCCCGCCGGGGCCGGGCATGACGAGGTCCAGGCCGCCGCTGGCGGAGGCCGCGGTGCGCTTGGTGGCGAACCAGTCGCTCATGATCAGCCCGTCCCAGCCCCACTCGCCCTTGACGATCCCGTTCTGGACGTGGTCGTGCTCCGTGGCCGCCACCCCGCTGACATCGTTGTAGGCGGCCATCATCGACCAGGCGCCCGCGTCCTGGACCGCCATCTCGAAGGGCAGCAGGTACAGCTCGCGCAGTGCGGTCTCCGGGACCCGGGAGTCCATGAAGTTGCGCAGCGTCTCGGACTCGTTGGCCACCAGGTGCTTCAGGCATGCGGCGGTCCCGCGCTCCTGCATGCCGCGCACGTAGGCGGCCGCCGTGCGCCCGGTGAGGTACGGGTCCTCGGAGTAGGCCTCGAACAGCCGCCCGCCCAGCGGAGTCCGGTGCAGGTTGATCGTGGGACCGAGGACCACGTGGATGTGCTGGCGCTGGGCCTCCTCGGCCAGCATCCGCCCCACCTCCTCGGCGATCCCGTCGTCGAAGGCCCCGGCGATCAGGGTCGCGCTGGGGAACAGGGCCACGGCGTCCCCACCCACGAAGGTCAGCCCTCGGACGCCGGTGGGGCCGTCCGAGAAGGCCAGGGCCGCCAGGCCGATCCTCTCGTTGCCGGGCAGGGTGAAGGCGGTCTCGCCGGTGAGCAGGTGGACCTTCTCCGCCAGGGAGAGCCGGTCGACGAGCTCCGTGAGGCGGGCGGCCCGGCCGGAGGTCCGGATGGCGTCGGTCATGGCGGTGTCGCTTTCTCCCGGGGCGTGCTCCTCACCGTGCCACAGATCGCTCACGACCGGCAGGCGGGGCTGAGCACCCGCGGTTCGTAGCGGACGGGTTCGAACGTCCGGGCCACGAGCTCCCGCAGGGCCTCCAGGGTGCCGGAGAGGACGCCGGCGGCCCGCAGCTGGACCAGGACGTTGCCGATCGCGGTGGCCTCCACGGGGCCGGCGTGCACGGTGCGGCCGGTGCGGTCGGCGGTGAGCTGGCACAGCAGGGCGTTCTGCGACCCGCCGCCCACCACGTGCACGGTGCGGATGCTCCGCCCGGACAGCCGCTCGGCATGCTCGATCGTGGTGGCGTAGGCCGCGGCCAGGGACTCCAGGATCGAGCGCACCACCTCGGCGCGGCCGCGCGGGGGCTCGACGTCGTGCTCCCGGCACCAGGCGGTGATGCGGGCGGGCATGTCCCCCGGGGCGGTGAAGCGGTCGTCGGTGGCGTCGAAGACGGCCACGGGGCGGGTCACGGCGGCGGCCTCGGCGAGCAGGGCCGAGAGGTCGCTGCTGCGCTGGGCGTCGGTGGCGCCGGGCCCGTCCCAGCTGCGCATGGACTCGGTGAGCAGCCACAGTCCCGAGACGTTCTTCAGGTAGCGGACCCGCCCGTCCACCCCGCCCTCGTTGGTGAAGTTCGCCGCCCGGCTCTCCTCGCCGAGCACCGGGGCCTCCAGCTCGATGCCGACCAGCGACCAGGTCCCGGAGGAGATGAAGGCCGCGTCCTCGGCGGTGCTCGGCACGGCGGCCACGGCGGAGGCGGTGTCGTGGGAGCCGACGGCGGTGACCGGCAGGCCTGGGCCGGCGCCGAGCTCGGCCGCCACCGCCGGCAGCAGCTCGCCGATCGTGGTGCCGGGGGCGACGACGGGGGCGAGCAGCTCCCGGGCGAACCCGAGCTCGTCCAGCAGCCGGGTGTCCCACTGCCCGGTGCGGGCGTCGAGCAGGCCGGTGGTGGAGGCGTTGGTGGCCTCGGCGACCTGCTGCCCGGTGAGCCAGTAGGCGACGAGGTCGGGGATCAGCAGGGCCCGGTCGGCCACGGCCAGGTCCCCGGCGAGCCGGTCGGCGGCGAGCTGGAAGACCGTGTTGAACGGCAGGTGCTGCAGCCCGTTGCGCCGGTACAGCTCCTCCCGCCCCACCCGTGCGTGGACCGCCGCCACCCCGGCGGCGGTGCGCTCGTCCCGGTAGTGGTAGGGCACCCCGAGCATCCGCCCGTGGCGCAGCAGCGCGTAGTCCACCGCCCAGGAGTCGACGCCGACGGAGACGACGTCGTCCTCCTGGCGGAGGGCCTGGGCCAGCCCGGCGGTCACGGACCGGTGGAGCTCGGTGATGTTCCAGTGCAGACCGGCCCGGTCCCCCTCGTGCAGGCGCACGGGCTGGTTGGGGAAGCGGGCCACGTGGCGCATCCGGAGCCGCCCGTCCACGAGGCCGCCGAGGATCACGCGCCCGCTGGTGGCCCCGAGGTCGACGGCGGCGACCGCCGCGGTGGTGCGCACCGGGCTCACCGGAGGAAGGCGGCGGCCACGCCGGCGTCGACGGGCACGTGCAGGCCGGTGGTGTGGGAGAAGTCGGCGGTGCACAGGGCGAAGACCGCGTTGGCGACGTTCTCGGGCAGCACCTCCCGCTTGAGCAGGGTGCGCTGGGCGTAGTACGCGCCCAGCTCCTCCTCCGGCACGCCGTAGACCGCGGCGCGCTTGGCGCCCCAGCCGCCGGCGAAGATCCCGGAGCCGCGCACCACGCCGTCCGGGTTGATGCCGTTGACCTTGATCCCGTGCTCGCCCAGCTCGGCGGCGAGCAGCCGGACCTGGTGGGCCTGGTCGGCCTTGGTGGCGGAGTAGGCGATGTTGTTGGGCCCGGCGAAGATCGAGTTCTTCGAGGAGATGTAGACGATGTCCCCGCCCAGCCCCTGGGCGATGAGCACGCGGGCCGCGTTCTTGGAGACCAGGAAGGAGCCCTTGGCCATCACGTCGTGCTGCAGGTCCCAGTCCTTCTCGGTGGTCTCCAGCAGCGGCTTGGACAGCGACAGGCCGGCGTTGTTGACCACCAGGTCCAGCCCGCCGAAGGCGAGGACGGCCGCCTCGATCGCGGCCTGCACGGCGGCCTCGTCCGAGACGTCGACGGCGACGCCGACGGCCACGTCGGTCCCGCCGAGCTCCGCGGCCGCGGCGCGGGCCTTCTCGGCGTCCAGGTCGGCGATGACCACGCAGGCGCCCTCGGCGGCCAGGCGGGTGGCGATGGCCCTGCCGATGCCCGAGGCCGCGCCGGTCACGAGGGCGATCCGGGTGGCCAGCGGCTGGGGCGCGGGCATGCGGGCGAGCTTGGCCTCCTCCAGGGCCCAGTACTCGATGCGGAACTTCTCGGCCTCGTCGATCGGGGCGTAGGCGGAGATGCCCTCGGCCCCGCGCATGACGTTGATCGCGTTGAGGTAGAACTCCCCGGCCACCCGGGCGGTCTGCTTGTCCTTGCCGAAGGAGAACATGCCCACCCCGGGGACGAGCACGATCGCCGGGTCAGCCCCGCGGATCGCGGGCGAGTCCGGGCCGGCGTGACGGTCGTAGTAGGCCTGGTAGTCCGCGCGGTAGGCCTCGTGCAGCTCCTTCAGCCGTACGACGCAGTCCTCGACCGGGGCGCCGGCGGGCAGGTCCAGGACCAGGGGCTTGACCTTGGTGCGCAGGAAGTGGTCCGGGCAGGAGGTGCCCAGTGCGGCCAGGCGCGGGTGCTCGGCAGCAGCGAGGAACTCCAGCACCCGGGCGTCGTCGGTGAAGTGGCCCACCTGCGGGCGGTCGGCGGAGGCCAGCCCGCGGATCACGGGGGCCAGGGCCGCGGCCTTGGCCCGACGCTGCTCCTCCGGCAGCGCCCCGTAGCCGTCCAGGACCGGGCCGAAGGGCTCGGGCCGGCCGTGCTGGTCGATGTACTGCTCGGCGGTGCGGATGATCCACAGCGAGTTCTGCTCGGACTCCTCGCTGGTGGCGCCCCAGGCGGTGATGCCGTGCCCGCCGAGGATGCACCCGATCGCCTCCGGGTTCGCGTCCTTGATCGCCGCGATGTCCAGGCCCAGCTGGAAGCCGGGGCGGCGCCAGGGCACCCACACGACCTTCCCGCCGAAGATCTCGGCGGTGAGCCGCTCCCCGTCGGCGGCGGTGGCGACCGCGATGCCGGAGTCGGGGTGCAGGTGGTCCACGTGCGGGGCGTCGACCAGCCCGTGCATGGCGGTGTCGATGGACGGCGCCGCCCCGCCCGCCCCGTGCAGGCAGTAGTCGAAGGCCGCGACCATCTCGTCCTCGTGCTCGACCCCGCGGTAGACGCCGGTCAGCGCGCGGACCCGGTCCAGCCGCAGCGCCGCGAGGCCCCTCTCGGTGAGGGTGCCGAGGTCCCCGCCGGAGCCCTTGACCCACAGCAGCTCGACGCCCTCGCCCGTGACGGGATCGGTGGCGGTGCCCTTGGCGGAGGTGTTCCCGCCGGCGTAGTTGGTGTTCTTCGGGTCCGCGCCGAGCCGGTTGGAGCGGGCGATCAGGTCGGCGACGACGGAGTGCGTGGTGGTCTGCATGATCAGGTGTCTCTCTGCGAGGTGGTGTGCAGGGGGTGAGGTCAGGAGGCCCAGGAGGCCTGGGTGCCGCCGACGCGCTCGGCGGCCAGGCGCTGCTGGTGCCCGGAGGCGGCGTAGGCGGCCATCGGGTCCGCCGGAAGGCCGCGGGCCTCGCGCCAGTCCGCCAGGGCGGGGCGGACGTCGGTGTAGAAGGCGTCCATCAGGATCTGGTGGGCGCCGAGCACGTCGCCGGCCTCCTGGGCGGCGGTCAGGGCCACCCGGTCCAGCAGGAGGGCGCGGGCGGTCATCTCCTGGACGTTGAGCACCGAGCGGATCTGGCCGGGGATCTTCTCCTCCACGTTGTGGCACTGGTCGAGCATGAAGGCCACGCCGGAGTCCGGGTCCAGGGCCCCGCCGCGGATCACCTCGACCATGATGCGGAAGAGCTGGAAGGGGTCCGCAGCGCCGACGATGAGGTCGTCGTCGGCGTAGTTGCGGGAGTTGAAGTCGAAGGACCCGAGCTTGCCCAGCCGCAGCAGCTGCATCACGATGAACTCGATGTTGGTGCCCGGGGCGTGGTGGCCGGTGTCCAGGCAGACGAGCGCCCGCTCCCCGAGGGCGGTGACCTGGGCGCAGGCCGTCCCCCAGTCCGGGACGTCGGTGTGGTAGAACGCCGGCTCGAAGAACTTGTACTCCAGCACCAGCCGCTGCTCCGCCCCGACCTGGGCGTAGATCTCGGCCAGCGACTCCGCCAGCCGGTCCTGGCGTCCGCGCAGGTCCTGCTGGCCGGCGTAGTTGGAGCCGTCGGCCAGCCAGATCTTCAGGTCCCGCGAGCCGGTCCCGGTCATGATCTCCAGGCACCGCAGGTGGTGGTCGACGGCCTTCCGGCGCACTGCGGGGTCCGAGTGGGTGAGGGAGCCGAACTTGTACGCCTCGTCCTGGAAGGTGTTGGAGTTGATCGTGCCCAGCGCCACCCCCTGGTCGGCCGCGTACCGGGCCAGGGCCCCATAGTCGTCCACCTGGTCCCACGGGATGTGCAGGGCGACGCTCGGGGCCAGTCCGGTGAACCGGTGCACCGTGGCGGCGTCGGCGATCTTCTCCTCGACCGTGCGCGGGGTGCCCGGGGTGGAGAAGACCTTGAACCGGGTTCCCGAGTTGCCGAACGCCCACGAGGGGAGCTCGATGGCCTGGGCGGCCAGCTGGGGCGCGATGTCGTCGAATGCAGTCATGGGTTTCACATCTTCCGTGCGGGATCGAGGACGCGACCGGGACGGCGGCGCGATGGGTTATTGAATCGTTTCATGACGATAGGCGGTGACTCCAGTCACGTCAAGACCTTACCCAGGCTCCCAGGACCAGGCTTTCCGGGCTCACCGAAGATCCCGCCGGAGGAAACTGTGGCAGGGGTATTGAAACGACTCAAAGTGTGACTACGATGGCCCGGTACTGAGAGGCACCTCACATGCCGCGGTCGGCGGGACGTCCGGACCGCCCCTCGGAGCATCACCGCTTCTCCTCCCCGGCCGGTCGTTCCGACGGTCCCACCACGAAGGAGTCCCGCATGGGCGCCCACCCGTCCACCGCGACGCTGCAGGAACTGATCGAGCTGCCCGAGGAGATCACCCGCACCCGCCGGTGCTTCCTCCTCCACGTCCGCCCCGAGAAGCTCGCCGAGTACGTCGAGGTGCACCAGCAGGTCTGGCCCACGATGCTCGCCGCCCTCCGGGAGACCGGCTGGCGCAACTACTCCCTGTTCCTGCACCCGGAGGACGGCCTGGTCGTGGGCTGCTTCGAGGCCGACGACGTCGCGTCCGCCCAGACGCTCATGGACGACCACCCGGTCAACGCGCGCTGGCAGGCCGAGATGGCCCAGTACTTCGTCGAGGGGTCGCACCCCGAACCGCTCCTCCCGTACTTCCACCTGGCCTGAGCCGGGACCACCACCCGCACGGCACCACCGTCACCGTCACCGTCACCGTCACCGAAGGATCACCCATGACCACCACGAAGCTCGGGGGCTGGAAGGCCACCATCGCGGTCTCCATGTCCAACTACATCGAAGCCGGGTCCATCATCGCGCTGGCCACCAGCCTGAGCCTGTGGCAGGAGTACTTCGGCTTCACGAACCTCGCCGTCGGCCTCGTGGCCGCGCTCAGCGCCAACGCCTTCGGCGCGGCCCTCGGCGCACTGATCGGCGGGCCGCTCGGCGACCGGTACGGGCGCAAGTTCATCTACACCTACGACCTGATCCTGTACATGATCGGCACCGCCTTCGTGATCTTCGCCGTGGCGCCGTGGATGCTGGTGCTCGGCGTGGTCCTGACCGGCATCGCCGTGGGCGCCGGCGTTCCCGTGGCCTGGACCTACATCGCCGAGGAGGCGCCGTCCGAGGCCCGGGCGAAGCACGTGGGCACCGCCCAGTTCGCGTGGTCCCTGGCCCCGGCGCTGGTGTTCCTGTTCGCCACCTTCGTGGTGCCGCTGGGGCTGCTGGGCACCCGCATCGTCTTCGCCCACCTGTTCGTGGTCGCCTTCGTCACCTGGTGGGTCCGCCGGGGCCTCTCCGAGTCCCACACCTGGAAGAAGTCCGACGAGGAGCGGCGCGCCTCGGAGGCCACCGGGATCAAGCGGCGCAACTACCGCGAGCTGCTCACCAACCGCACCAACCTCAAGGCGCTGCTCTTCCTCGTGGGCGTGTACGCGCTGTGGAACCTCGTCGCGGGGCAGATGGGCATCTTCATGCCGCGGGTGTACGAGACCGCCGGTGTCGAGTCGGCCACCCAGCAGAACCTGCTCCAGGTGCTGCTGTGGAGCTTCACGGTGCTGGCCACCTGGTTCGGCTTCATGCGCTACGGCGACCGGGTCGACCGGCGCCTGCTCTACGGCATCGGGGCGCTCCTGGGGATCGCCGCCTGGGTGCTGCTGGTCTTCGCCCACGTCACCATGCCGGTGCTGATCCTCTTCGCCGTGCTCTGGGGCGTGTCCGCCGGCATCGGCGCCCAGGCGTTCTACGCCCTGTGGGCCGCGGAGATGTTCGCGACCCGCTACCGTGCCAGCGCGCAGGGCGTGCTGTTCTTCGTCGCCCGCATCGTCGTGGGCCTGCTCAGCTACTGGTTCCCCACCCTGCTCGCCGAGCACGGCGTGCCCTTCGTGGGCATGATCATGATCGGGGCCCTCCTGGTCGCGCTGCTCGTCGGCGTGATCGGCGCCCCGGACACCCGCGGCAAGAGCCTGGAGCAGATCGAGGAGGACCGCTACGGGACGCCCGCCTCCCGGCCGGCCCAGCCGGTGGGCTGAGCCCGGCGCACCGCAGCGACACCACCGGGCCGCGGCCCCTCGGCGTGCCGGCCGGGGAGCCGCGGCCCGGTGCGTCGAGGGGACCGCGGCCCGCCCGCGCGCCGGGCACGCTGACCGCCCCCGGCAGCCGGATCGTTAGAATCGAGGACCTGGACAGTTCCGAGGGAAAGTGACGACGTGACCCCTGCGCGACCGGCGGTGAGCATCAAGGAGGTGGCCCGGGAGGCCGGGGTGTCCATCGGCACCGTCTCCAACGTCCTCAACCGCCCCGAGGTGGTCTCCGAGGACCGCCGCCGCCGCGTGCTCCGGGTCATCGAGGACCTGGGCTACGTCCGCAACGACGTCGCGCGCCAGCTCAAGGCCGGCCGCTCGCGCACCGTGGGCCTCGTGGTGCAGGACTCGGCCAACCCCTTCTACAACGAGATCGCCCTGGGCGCGGAGACGGCCGCCGAGCGGCTGGGCCAGGCCGTGATCATCGGCAACGCGGGGCTCTCCCCCGAGCGGGAGAGCCTGTACCTGGACCTGTTCGAGGAGCAGCGGGTCCGGGGCGTGCTCGTCACCCCCCAGACCCCGGAGCGGGCCCGCGTCGATGTCCTGCGCTCCCGCGGCACCCCGGTGGTGCTGGTGGACGAGCACGCGGCTCCCAGCGAGTACTGCTCGCTGGCCGTGGACGACGTCGAGGGCGGCCGCGCGGCCGTGGCGCACCTCCTGGGGACGAGCCGCCGGCGGATCGCCTACGTGGGCGGCCCCGACTCCCTGCACCAGGTCCGCGACCGCCGGGCGGGGGCGCAGCGGGCGGTCGAGGCCGTGCCCGGTGCGTCCCTGGAGTCCTTCGGCACCACCGCCCTGACGGTGCTGGAGGGACGCCGGGTCGGCGAGCAGATCCTCGAGCTCCCCCCGGGGCGCCGCCCCGAGGCCGTGTTCGCCGCCAACGACCTGCTGGCGCTCGGGCTGCTGCAGGCCTTCGCGTTCACCCACCGCGTCCGGGTGCCCGAGGACATCGCGCTCATCGGCTACGACGACATCGACTTCGCGACCTCGGCGATCGTCCCGCTCTCCTCGATCCGCCAGCCCGCCCGGCTGATCGGGCGCACGGCCGTGGAGCTGCTGGAGGACGAGATCACCGACCCCGGCCACCACCACCGCCATGTGAGCTTCCAGCCCGAGCTCGTCGTCCGGGACTCCACCCGCCCCGCGGCCTGAGCTGCGTGGGCCCAGGAGTCACGCGGGCGCGAGCCGGTGCCGCAGCATCTCGACCCCGTCTCCCGCCAGCCGGTCCAGCCCGGCGCGGCGGCCCGTGAGCAGGAGCAGCAGCGCGGCGGCCGGCCCCCGGATCTCGGGGCCCTCGCCCGCGGCCCAGGAGGCGTCGGTGGCGACGAACCGGAAGCCCTCCAGCGGCAGGTGCCGGAACACCCGCGCCGTACGCGTGCCCCCGGTGGACCGCACGCGCTCCGCGGCGACGGCCGCGGCCTCCGGGGGGATCTCGAGCTCGAGGCCCAGCGGCACGGCGATGTCCTGGCCGTGCACCAGGATGTCGGTCAGCGTCTCGAGGCTCGTCACACCCACGTTGTGCCGCCGGGAGCCCACCGTGGCGCGGATGCCCGCGACCAGGCGGTCCGCCGGACGGTGGGCGCGGTCACGGGCGGACTCGAGGATGACGTGGTTGAGACCGCCCGGGTGCCGCAGCGCGGACAGCAGCGCGGCGCCGAGACCCAGCTGCTGCAGCGTCAGGTGGGCGGCGACGTCCCGCACCGTCCATCCCTCGCACAGCGACGGGTGGTCCCACTGCTCCCCGGAGAGCCCGGCGAGCAGGTCCGCCGTGCGCCGGCGCTGAAGGTCGATCACGGCCCAGACGTCGTCGTCGCCCATCGGGCCGGTCGTGCTGTTCTTCCGGACCGTGCTCATGGTCCTGCCTCCTCGCCCGCGGACGGGGCCGCCACCGGGCCCCTCGTGTCCTCCGGGTGACCCGATTATAGTTCGTTCATAGGACTATTTCGAGGGGCGGGCATGACAGGACAGCTCAGCATCGGGGTGCTCATGTTCATCGCGCACCGCTCGGCGGAGAACCGGATCGTGGAGGCGGTGCGTCGGGCCGGCTACACGGACCTCACCGTGCCGCAGGCGCGCATCCTGGCGCGGATCGGCCCGGACGGGACCCGCCTGTCCGAGCTGGCCGAGCAGGCGCAGGTGGCCAAGCAGACGGCCACGGTGCTGGTGGACCGGCTCGAGCGCGCGGGCTACGTGGAGCGCACGGTCGACCCCCGCGACGCCCGGGCGCGGCTGGTGCGGATCGCGGGCCGGGGAATGGAGCTCGTGCCGATCGCCCGCGCGGAGGAGGCCCGGATCGAGGCGGAGTGGAGTGCGCACCTGGGCGAACGGAGGATGCGCCAGCTGCGCGAGGCGCTCACAGCACTGCGCGAGATCACCGACCCGCACGCGGGGCCGGAGGAGCAGGGATGAGGCTCAGGCCTCCTTGGGGATGATGATCCACAGGGCGATGTAGACCAGCTCCCCCACGCCCACCAGGCCGAAGACGATGAAGCCCAGCCGCAGGAGGAACTTCGGCAGTCCGAAGCGGGCCGCCAGGGCCGCGCAGACGCCGGCGATGAGCTTGCCGTTGCGGGGGCGGACCAGAGAAGTGTTCATGTCCGGATCCTACCAACGCACCCCGGGACACGCCCGGGGGCGGGACCGTCCGGTCCGGGCGGAGCGGACGGCCCCGGCCGGCGTCAGAGGTCGACGACGCCCTTGTCGCCCTTGATCGTGTCGCCGGTGACCTTGGACTTCACGAGGTTGGCCACCTGGGTGACCTTGCCGCCGCCGGGGGTGTCCCAGTACTCGGCGGAGCGGCCGGTGACCTCGATGAGGATGTTGTTCGGGTTCTCCGGCCCGCCCTCGAGCCAGGAGCCGGTGAAGCTGTCCCACAGCTCCTTGAGCTTGGCCTCGTCGTTGAGCACCAGCGCCGTCCCGGTCAGCGAGACCCAGGCGCCGTCCCCGGCGTAGGCGACGTTCACGGCCGGCCGCTGCTGCAGGTCCTGGACCTGGTCCGAGGTGCGCTCGGCGATGAAGTACACGGTGCCGTCGAAGTCCACGTCCTGCGTGGCCATCGGCTTGGAGATCAGGTTCCCGTGCTCGTCCGCGTGGGTGAGCATGGCGATCCGGGTGTCCTTGATGAGCTGGCGCACCTTGGCGGTGCCGTTGTCCTGGTCGGTCATGGGGAGGTCCCTTCTTCGGTGGACTGCTGACGGTGTTCGACTGCTGAACTGCGGTCCGCGGCGCGGAGGGCCAGTCTATGAACCCCGAGCGCGTCGCACGAGGGGTGGGCCGGCGAACGGCCCCGGCCAGGCCGCGGGGAGGACCGCCGCGGCGACCCTTCCTACCGGCCCTCCGGGACCTCAGCGGCGGCCGGGACCACCGCGTTGCGCGCGGTGGAGACCGGCAGGTTCACGGGGCACGCCATCTGCCCGGCGAGGCGGTGGACCACGGCGAACGCGCTCAGGGCGAGCGCCAGCACCCCCAGCCAGGGCTGGACGGGCGCGAACCACGTCAGGGCCCCGGTGGAGCCGAGGGCCAGCAGCGCGAGCTTGTTGCAGACCGGGCAGCCCACGGCGAACCAGGCGGCGAACGTGCCGACCGCGCCCAGCCGGGCGCTGCGGCGCTCGCCGGACTCGACGGCCCGGGCCACGGTGGCCGCGGCGACGTCGTCGTCCCCGGGAAGGGGGGTGCCGCCGGCCACGGGGGACACGTAGGAGGCCACGAGGACACCGGTG
Source organism: Kocuria sp. CCUG 69068 (assembly GCF_020833785.1). Lineage (NCBI taxonomy): Bacteria > Bacillati > Actinomycetota > Actinomycetes > Micrococcales > Micrococcaceae > Kocuria > Kocuria sp. CCUG 69068. The sequence goes on along the minus strand of NZ_PDDL01000018.1, from coordinate 32,393 downwards.
AGCGCCGAGGTGGCGATCCAGACGGGGTAGTTCCACCACACGGGCGGGATCTCGCGGCTGAAGACGCCGTTGGGGATGAGCACGGTGGCGAGCCCCAGGACCAGGACGGTGGCGAGCCCCGCGAGCACCGCGACGCCCCACTGGCGCGGACCCCACAGTCGGAGGGCCTGGGCGGCGGGGCGGAGGCGCTGCGTCATGGGCGGGGTGCCTTTCGGTGGGACGGGGTGGTGCCCCCACTGTGTCGCGGATCGCGGTCCCGCACCAGCGCGGGGACCAGCCGCACCAGCACCACCATCCCCACCAGCTCGACCAGGGTCTGGGTGACGACGACGAACGGCGTCAGCGCGAGCCGCTCCGGCAGCGCCAGGGCCAGGGGGAGCACTACGAGGGAGTTGCGGGTGACCCCGCCGAAGACCAGGGCCCGGGAGACCGGCACGTCCAGGCGGGCCAGGCGGGCGGCCAGGATCCCGATCGGGACCATGAGCACCAGGAAGCCGGCGTAGAGCGGCACGACCGCCGCGAGGTGGGCCAGCTGCTCCCCCACCCCGCGCACCTGCGAGGCGATCACGGTGAACAGGGTCAGCGCCATGAGGGGCACCATCGCCGCGCCCGTCGCGGACTCCAGCCGCCGGGCCGCGGCGGAGCGGGACGCCGCCCGCTGCACGGCCGCCGCCGCGGCCAGGGGCAGCAGGATCAGGAGCACGAACGCCTCCGCGAAGGGGCCGAGCTCCACCAGGGCCACCGCCTCCGGGCCGGCGAGGAGCAGCAGGTAGGCGGGCAGGAGCAGCATCTGCGCGAGCATCAGCAGCGGGGCGGCCGCCAGCAGCCGGTCGGCGGCGCCCCCGGCGAGGCCGGTGAAGACGATGACGTAGTCCACGCAGGGGGCCAGCAGCACGAGCAGCACGCCCAGCAGCAGGGCCTCGTGCCCGGCGACCGGCCGGGACAGCCCGAGGACCACGACCGGGACGACCACGAAGTTCACCACCAGCAGTGCCGCGAGGAAGCGGAGGTCCGCGAAGGCCCGGCCCAGTGCGGCGAACGGGACGGCCAGGAACGTGGCGAACAGCAGCAGCCCCAGGACCGGGGTGATGGCCGGGGCGAGCGCCGGCGCGCCGGGCACCGTCCAGCCCACGAGGACCGCGGCCGCGATGGCCACCAGGTACACGGCCACCTGGTGGCGCTCGGCCCGTGCGACGGCTGTCGGTGCGTTCACCCGCCCAGCCTAGGGGCAGACCCTCCGGGGGGTGCCGGCGGCCGTCGCCGGTCCGCACCCCGATAGCCTGGTGGAATGCAAACGCACACGGCCCGCACGGAGGCCGCCCGGGTCGATGCCCTGCACGCCCTGAAGATCCTGGACACCCCCCGGGAGGAGCGCTACGACCGTGTGGTGCGCCTCGCCCAGGACGTCTTCGGGGTGAAGGCCGCGGCCGTGAACCTCATCGACGCCGACCGGCAGTTCACCAAGGCCGAGGCAGGACTGGACGGACTCGTCCACGCCACCCGCAACGACTCGCTGTGCGCGCGCACGGTCGACCGGGACGCCCCGCTGATCGTCGCCGACGCGATGACCGAGCAGTGCTTCGCCGGCAGCTCGTTCGTCACCGGGGACGACCCGGTGCGCTTCTACGCCGGCCACCCGCTGCACGCCCCCGGCGGTGAGCCGGTCGGGTCCCTGTGCCTGGTCGACAGCGCCCCGCGCGAGCTGGACGAGCGGGAGCGGCGCATCCTCGCGGAGATGGCCGGGTGGGTGGAGCGCGAGCTCGCGGCCCAGATGGAGCTGGACCGGGCCGAACAGATCCAGCAGATGCTCATGCCCCGCACCGGGCTGGTCACCCCCGCGGTCGAGGCCGCCGGCCGGTGCCTGCCGGCGCGGTCCATCGGCGGGGACTTCTACGACTGGATGGTCCTGGGCGACGAGGTGCAGGCGATGGTCACCGACGTGATGGGCAAGGGCATCCCCGCGGCCCTGCTGTCCGCCTCCGCGCGCGCCGTGCTGCGCGGGACGTTCCAGTACAACCCCCCTGCGGAGGCCATGAAGCGCGCGGCCGGGGCGCTGACCCCGTTGCTGGAGGAGGCGGGGGCGTTCATCACCGCCTTCATCGCCCGGGTGCACACCGGGACCGGGGAGATGAGCTACATCGACGCCGGCCACGGCCTGGCGCTGATCCTGTCCCCGGACGGCGCCCACCGCCGGCTGATCTCCTCGGGCCCGCCCCTGGGGGTCGTGGCCGAGTGGATCTGGGACGTGCACACCACCACGCTGCTGCCCGGACAGACCCTGCTGGTGGTCTCCGACGGCTACCTGGACTTCTTCGACGACCTCGAGGCGGCCGTCGCGACCGCCGCAGCCCTCAACACGCTGGCCGGCACCGCCGAAGAGCTCGTGATGCTGTGCAGCGACTACGCCGGCACCTCCGGCGCCGATGACGACACGACGGTCCTCGCGCTCCGGCGCACCGCCTGAGCACTCACCGGTCGCTGCGCCCGGTCCGAGGGCTCACCCCACGTGCCGGCAGGCGGGCTCGCTCGTGTAGGTGAGGACCACCTCGTCGTCCTCGGGGCGTTCCCGGGAGGAGCGGTGGCTGACGGCGGCCAGCACCGCGGTGATGACCTCCTCGTCGTCCTCGGGGCGTTCCCACTCGGAACTCCCGCGGCCGGGGGGTCGCCCGGCGCTTCCGGCCGGTGCGGCGCCGGGCCGGGTCTGCTCCCGGGGCAGGACCTGGAACCCTCGGACGCCGGTACCGATCGTCTGCGGTGCCGGCGGTGTCGATCCGGAGTGGATGCTGGTCGTGGTGGTCATCGCGCTTCCCTACTTCGTCGTAGTGGTGTGCTCGGTGGTGTCGTGCTGTGCCCGGTCGGTGTCCGCCCCCGCGGGGCGTGACACTTCCGGTGGAGTGCCCCGCTTCCCGGACCCCCAGGACCGTCGCGGGGCCCGCGGATCCCGGCTGCCCGATGGAACCGGGCGCGCCGGTGGACGCCGAGGAGTCCGGGAGTCGCAGACGGCGCGCTGGTGGGGGATTCGCCTCTGCCCGCAGGTGGACCTGAGACTAGCGACCCGGACCACGGACCGGAACCGCCCGGCGAAATATGTCGACGCATCGGGGCGCGCGAAGCGCGAGAGCGCGCCGGGGAGCGGCCCTCACGCTGACGTTGAGTCGCCCTTCGTCAGCGTTCGCAGGAGGGGCTGGACGCGGTAGGGGATCTGCTCGCTGAGGGCCAGGGACGTCTCGGCGCGGAGGACTCCCCGGATCCGCAGGATCGAACGCAGGACGGCGTGCAGATCACGGGTCTCCCGCGCCGCCACCCGGCACCAGACGTCCCCGCGCCCCGAGATCTCGTGCACCTCCAGGACGTTGTCGATGCCGCGCAGGGCGGTGACGACGGCGTCGAGCTCCCGGTGGGTGACCTCGAGGGTGAGGAACGCCAGGACGTCGAAGCCCACGGAGGCCAGGTCGACGTCTCGACCGCCGGAGCGCAGCACCTCCCGGCGCTCGAGCCGGCGCATCCGCGAGACCACGGTGTTGCGGGCGACCCCGAGTGCGGCCGCCACCTCCCCGATCTGCGCCCGGGGGTACCGCAGGAGGTGCAGCAGCAGCCCGATGTCGACGGCGTCCAGTGTGGTCACGGTGGTCTCCCTGTCAGTGGTCCGCCTCGAATTTTTGATCAGCGTGATCAGTTCCGCAAGCATCTCGGTGGTGCCGGACTCAGTCTCCGGCAGACTGCGTGAGCACACTGCGCCGGCCGCCCACGGCACAGCCCGCAATCGCCGATCCCACCGGAAGGCCCGCGATGACCGTGTTCAACGAGCTGACCATGCGCTCCGGCGCCGGCGACGCAGGCCGGGGATGGAACGCGGGATCGCGCTCCCGCCTGGTGCTGACCATGTCCACGACGGCACTGCTGCTGGTGGGCGCCAACCTGGCCACCCCGCTGTACCCCGCGCTGCAGGAGCGCCTGGGGCTCGGCCCCTTCGCGGTGACGGTGGCGTTCTCCTCTTACGTCCTGGCCCTCATCGCCGGGCTCGTCCTCTACGGGCACTGGTCGGACCACATCGGGCGGCGCACTGCCCTGGTGCTGTCGGTCCTCGTGGGACTGGCCGGTGAGATCGTCTTCGCGACCGCCGGGGGTCTCGCCGGTCTCGTGACCGGTCGGGTCCTGCAGGGCGCAGCCGTCGCGATGGTGACCGGCGCCAGCAGCGCGGCGCTCCGGGAGCTCCTGCCCCACCGCCCGGAGTGGGCCGGCCGCTTCACCCTCCTGGCGTCGGCGGGCGGAGTGGCGGCGGGCCCCCTCCTGGGCGGGGCCCTGGGGCAGCTGCCCCATCCGACGACGACTCCCTTCGCCGTCCACTGCACCATGCTGATCGTCGTCCTGGTGCCGCTGTGGACGCTGCACGCCCGGCCGGCCATCGCCCCGGCCCCGGGATCGGCGGCCTTCAAGGCCCTGCGGCCGCGCCGTCTCTGCCTGCCGCCCGGGGTCCGCACGCGGTTCCAGCAGGCGGCCGCGGTCGGTTTCCTCAGCTTTGCGCTCTTCGGCTTCAGTCTCTCGCTGGCTCCGGGCTACTTCGCCCGAACGCTCGGGGTGAGCTCCCCGGCCGGGATCGGGGCGCTGGCGGCCCTCGTGCTCATCGGGTCCGCCGCGGCGCAGCTGGTGGGACGCCCCCGCGTCCGGGCCCTGCCCGGGGCGCTGGTGGGGATGGCCCTGGGCACGGCGCTGATCGGGGTGGCGGGCGCGCTGGCCAGCCTGCCGCTGCTGCTCCTCGGCGCCCTGTTCGCCGGGGCGGCCCAGGGTGTCGCGTTCCGCACGGCGTTCAACGAGCTGTCCGTGGTCGTTCCGGCCGCCGACAACGCCCGGGTGGTCAGCGCGGTCTACGTCGTGACCTATCTGGGCAGTGCCGTGCCGGTCCTGGGCCTCGGGGTCCTGGCCGGCGCGGTGGGCGTCCCCTCCTCCGTCCACTGGTTCGCGGGCACCCTGGCGGGCGCATGCCTGCTGCTGGCGGGAACCGTCCGGCTCCGGGCCCGTCGCGGGCCGCGGCGTGGACAGCAGGCCTGACCGGCCGGGGCACGAGGGACAGCACACGGGAACCGCCGTCAGGCGATGCTCACCGGCGGCGGCCACAGGCGACTCTTTCCCCGGGGGCGCCGAGCAGTCATCATCGGGGGACGACGGAGTCGCCGAGTGCGAAGGAGCACCAGCCATGTCACGGGCCCGCGTCCACAACTTCTCCATCTCCCTCGACGGCTTCGGCACCGGTGAGGGGCTGAGCCAGGACGCCCCCTTCGGGCACGCCGGACAGAGGTTGCACGAATGGATGATCGCCACCCGGTGGTGGGATCCCGGCGGCAGCGGTGGCGTGGACGACGCCTTCGCCCAGCTGCACGGTGTGGGGATCGGCGCCGAAATCATGGGAGCGGGGAAGTTCGGTCCGCCCGGGTGGCACGAGGACCCCGGGTGGGAGGGCTGGTGGGGTCCCAACCCGCCGTTCCACACGCCCGTCTTCGTTCTCACCCATTTCCCGCGCCCTTCGATCGAGATGGAGGGCGGCACCGTGTTCCACTTCATCGACGCCTCGCCCGCAGAGGCGCTCGAGACGGCGCGCACGGCCGCCGACGGCCAGGACGTGCGCATCGGCGGGGGCCCCACCACGGTCCGCGACTTCCTGGCGGCCGGGCTCGTCGACCACCTGCACGTGGTGGTGGTCCCGATCCTGCTGGGCCGCGGCGTGCGCCTGTGGGAGGGACTCGAGGGCCTGGAGGCGGACTACCGGGTCGAGGCCACCTCCTCGCCCCGTGGAGTCACCCACGTGACCTTCACCCGGTCGAGCACCTGAGCCGCCCCGATCGCGAGTCCGGCGGCTGCCGCATCCGATGCCCCTGACCGGCGGAGGCGTCGCCCACGGCCACCTCGATGACGCACGCTCAGAGGAGGCGGCGCACCAACAGCCGACTCTGATCCGGGTTGCCCACTGACCGCTCTGGAACCAGGTCGCTGTGCCTGCTCCCAGTCCGTGACCGGACGCATCTCGCCCGTCAGCCCTGCACCGCGGCCTGCGCGGAGGCGGTGGCGCTCCGGCAGGCACCCCGGTCCCCCAAAGAGTGGGACGGCGACACCCGGGGTCTGCGGCCTCCACGATGTCGCGGCATGGCATTGTTCACACCAGTGAACTGCCGCGCCGAGGGCGGTGGGAGGCGAGAACTCCGAGGAGTGGAGAGCAGGAAGCCATGTTCTACATCGTCACGGCCATCGTCCTGGCCCTTGTCACCGTGATCTCGATCGCCGGCTGGATGATGTCCCCGAAGGAGACCGTCCGGAAGGACGCGGACGGCGAGCACGTCCACCCCAGCGCCACGAGGAAGGCGGCCGGCCTCACCGCCGTCAGCGCCCTGGTGCTCCTGCTGCTCGTCACGGCCGGGACGACTCTCGCCCGAGTGGGCGCACGTGAAGTGGGGATCGAGACCAGCCTCGGCAAGTACTCCCGGACCCTGCAGGCGGGATGGCAGATCAAGGCGCCCTGGGCCGAGGTGGAGACCTTCTCCACCCAGTTGCAGCGCTCGGAGATGGACGCCCCGATCGCCTTCGCCGGCGGCGGCTCCGGCACCCAGCACATGACCGTGCAGTGGACCATCACGGGAGAACAGGCCCAGGAGCTGTGGTCCCGGTACCGGCAGTTCGCGAACGTCGACGGCATGCTCGTCCAGCCGGCGGCCAGGGAGGCGGTCGCGACCGTCCTGGCGTCCTACACCCCCGCGGAGGCCCGCGCCGAGGGCAAGGTGGAAGAGGTGCGCGAGGCCGTGGAGAAGGCCCTGACCGAACGCCTGTCCCCCTACGGGGTGCAACTGGACTCCGTGGCGCTGCCGCCGGCGGCGCTCGACCAGACCGCCCAGGACGCGCTGAACCGGGTCGTGGAGGCCGAGGCGAACGTGGACCGCGCCCAGTCCCGTCTCGAGCAGGCCAGGATCGATGCCGAGGCGGACCGGGAGCGCAACAAGAACGTCACGGCGGAGAACCTGGTCCTCGAGTGCCTGACCATCACGAACAACTGGAACGTCGACGAGAACGGGCCCCTGCCGGCCACCTGGAACTGCTTCGGCGGGGACGCCGCGGACGTCCTCGTGAACACGAACCGGTAGCGCGGCCTCGGCCCGCCCGCACGCACACCGCGACCGTCAGCTCGTTGGCATCAGCACCGACCGTGATCCAGGATGAGGGATGACCACGACTCGACCCCTCCCGCGGACACGCGTCGCAGACGGGACCATGATGGCGGTCGTCACCACCGGTGTCGGCGGCTACGACCGTCTCGTGCTCTCCCGAGTGCCCGTCCCCGAGCCGGGCGAGGGTGAGGTGCTGGTCCGCGTCCTGGCGGCCGGCATGAACAACACCGAGATCAACACCAGGCTCGGCTGGTACTCGTCGTCGGTGACGGCAGGAACGAACGATGCGTCCGAGGACGTCGTCGGGGACGCCTCGACGAGACCGGACGGGGGCTGGAACGCGGCAACCCCGTTCCCGCTGATCCAGGGCGCGGACTGCTGCGGGCGGATCGCGGCCGTCGGTCGTGGGGGCGACGAGACCGCCCTCGGGGCCCGGGTGCTGATCCGGGCCTGCATGCGCACCGAGGGTTTCTCCTCCTGGGACACGACCTGGCTGGGCTCCGATCTCGACGGAGCCTTCGCCCAGTTCGTCGTCGTCCCGGCGCACGAGGTCTTCCCGGTGGACTGCGACTGGAGCGACGCCGAGCTGGCGACCATCCCGTGCGCCTACGGGACGGCGGAGAACATGGTCCGCCGCGCCGGCATCACCACGGGGGCACGGGTCCTGGTGACCGGCGCCTCCGGAGGCGTCGGATCGGCCGTGGTGCAGCTCGCCAAGCGGCGCGGCGCCCATGTCGTCGGCATGGCCGGTGGCGCCAAGCGGGACCAGGTCCGCGACCTCGGCGCCGACGAGGTCATCGGGCGGGACGACCCGCGCAACGTGCTGGGCGCGGACAGCGTCGACGTCGTGATCGACAACGTCGCCGGGCCCGGCTTCCCGGCAGTGCTGGGCCTCCTCCGGAGGGGCGGAACTTACGTCTCCTCCGGCGCCATCGGCGGCCCCCTCGTCGAACTCGACATGCGCACCCTCTACCTGAAGGACCTCACCCTGACCGGGTGCACGGCGTGGGACGAAGAGGTGTTCCCCGACGTCGTCTCCTACATCGAGCGCGGAGAGATCCGGCCCCTCCTGGCGAGGGTCTTCCCGCTCGAGCAGATCGCGGACGCCCAGCGGGAGTTCCTCGAGAAGACGCACGTCGGCAAGTTCGCCCTGATTCCGCCCGACCCCGCCCCCTGAGCCACCGCTGCCGGACACCACACACCCTGGGAGGACCATGCCGATCCCCGACCGACGCTGCACCACACCCGTCACCGACGACCTCCTCCACGGCGTCCTGGAGCTGGAGCGCACGGACAACGGGGTGATCCCGCACCGCCTCCCCGCGTGGGCCAAGAACCAGGCCCGCGACCCGCAGCTGGCCATGGCCGAGTCCCAGCCCTCGGGTGCGCGGCTGCTCTTCGCGACCGAGGCGCGCCGCATCGAGCTCCGCGGGCGCGCCACACGCTTCCGGTACGAGGGCGCACCACCGCGCCCGGCGGGCGTCTTCGACCTGCTGGTCGACGGCCAGCGCACCCGGCAGGCCGGCCTCGAGGCCGCGACCGTGGTGAGCATCGACATGACCACCGGCGACCGGCAGATCACGCAGGCCGGGATCGGCGGCGTCGTCTTCGACGATCTGCCCCGGGGCCCCAAGACGGTCGAGCTCTGGCTGCCGCACAACGAGACCGTGGAACTGGCCGAGATCAGCTCCGACGCCCCCCTCCGGCCGGTGCAGGACCTGCGCCCGAGGTGGGTGCACCACGGCAGCTCGATCAGTCACGGCTCGAACGCGGTGCATCCCACCGGCACCTGGCCGGCGGTCGCCGCGAGGCGGGCCGACCTCAATCTGCTCAACCTCGGCTTCGGGGGCAGCGCGCTGCTCGACCCGTTCACCGCACGCACCATCCGGGACACCCCGGCCGGGCTGATCAGCGTCAAGCTCGGCATCAACCTGGTCAACCTCGATCTGATGCGGCTGCGGGCCTTCGGACCCGCGGTGCACGGCTTCCTCGACACGATCCGCGACGGCCACCCCCACACCCCGCTGCTGGTGATCTCCCCCCTCCTGTGCCCGATCCACGAGAACACCCCGGGACCCGGCGCCTTCGACCCGGACGCCCTCGCCCGGGGTGAGGTGCGGTTCCGGGCGACCGGCGAGCCCGGCGAGGTCGCCGCCGGCAAGCTCACCCTGACGGTCATCCGTGCCGAGCTGGCGCGGATCGTGACGGAGCGGGCGCACGACGATCCGCACCTGTTCCACCTCGACGGACGCGAGCTCTACGGGGCGTCCGACGCCCGGGAGCTCCCCCTGCCCGACGCCCTCCACCCCGACGCGACCACGCACCTGCGGATCGGCGAGCGCTTCGCCGAGTTTGTGCTCGGCCACGGTTCGCTGCCGGCCGGCGAAGGGGCGTGACATCTTCGGCGGTTGGGTAACGATCCGGGGCAGGTCGGCCGGCCGGTCCGGCAGGCCGTCCTACGCTGGGGGCACCGCCTGTCCCACGCGTTCGCCGGGGCCGGTGCGTGATCCGGGGCCGTGGACCGGCCCGTCATCTCATCGATTCCACGGCCCGTGCGTGCTGTCGGGATGTGCCTTCGCGGTGGAGTGCGGCGCAGGGGTCGACATCGTCGCCCATGGCGACTGCGCCAGAAGCACTGCTCTCCGGGTGCAGGCCCTTCCCGGAAGCGGCCTGCGCCGATCGAGAAGGAAACGAAGATGTCCGCACCTGCACGCTCCACGCGCCGCACGTTCGCCGCCGCCACGGCGGCGGCGCTCCTCCTCGGGACCGGCGGGGCAACCGCCGCGCCGCCCTCCCCGGCCGGGCCGGCGGCCACTCCGGTCGCCGCGGCGGCACCGTCGGCTCCGGCCACGGGCCCCGAGGCCTGTGTCTCCGATGTCGACGACGTCGTCACCCGAGAACCCTCCGCGCAGATGTCCGAGCCGCTGCCCGAGGAACTGGCGACGACGTTGGACGCCGCCGCCCGGGCCTCGTTCGCGCAGGCCTCCACCCCCGGTGCGGTGGTGGGGGTCTCCTCCCCGGAGGGCACCTGGACGGCCGCCTACGGGGTGGCCGACCCGGCCACCGGGGAGCCCATGGAGGTGGGGGTGCACACCCGCGTCGGATCGGTCACCAAGCCCTTCACCGCCACCCTGGTCCTGCAGCTGGCCGAGGAGGGTGAGCTCTCCCTGGAGGACCCCATCGCCGACTACGTCGACGGCATCCCCAACGGAGAACAGATCACCCTGCGCCGGCTGGCGGACATGACCAGCGGGGTGGCCAGCTACACCCGCAGCACCCAGTTCACGGACCGCTTCTTCGCGGATCCGCAGCAGGTCTTCACCCCGGAGGAGCTGGTCGCCGTCGGCGTCTCGGAATCCCCCCTGTTCGCCCCCGGCGCGCAGTTCGACTACTCCAACACCAACTACATCCTGCTGGGCCTCGTCGTCGAACAGGTCACCGGCCAGCCGATCGGGGAGGTCCTGGAGGAGCAGATCTTCGACCCGCTGGAACTCGACGAGACCGTCTGGCCCGGTACCTCCACCGAGATGCCGGAACCCTACGCGCAGGGCTTCACGCTCCAGGGCGACACCGCGACGCCGGAGGCGCCGGCCGACGCCACGCACTGGAACCCCAGCTGGGGAGCCACCGCCGGGGCCCTGATCTCGGACGTGGACGACCTGCTCACCTACGGCCGGGCCCTGGGCACCGGGCACGGACTGCTGGAACCGGAGGCCCAGCGAGAGCGCCTCACCTCGTTCCAGCCCCCCGAGTCCGGCTACGGGCTGGGCTTCGGGTGCATCGACGGCTGGGTCGGGCACACCGGGACGCAGCCCGGGTACAACACCACCGTCTACTACGACACCACCACCGACACCACCGTGGTCGTGCAGGCCACCAGCGACATCCCCTCCGGGGACTGCCCGGAGTCCCCGGTGCTGGCCGACGACCCCAGGACCCTGCCGTGCGCCACCCCGGCCACACGGATCTTCGCCGAGGTCTCCGCCGCCCTGGGCCACACCTTCACCCCCAACCCGGAACGCTGATCACCCGCTCCACCGAATCGGGCGGACATCGATGACGGGCAGGTCCCCGTCCGTCTCGATGGCGTCCCCGCCTCCGTTGCGGGCGTGATAGCCGGTGGAGTACTGCTCGACGACGTGGACCGTGGCGCCGACGGCCTGCAGGGACGAGACGACGAGATCCCGCTCGCGGTCGGTGTCCGCGGCGGTCCAGCCGGCCCCGACCATCGCGGCGGACAGCTGCGCGGGGGTGCCGACCACCGCCAGGTTGACCGGGTCCTCCAGCAGGCCGTCGGAGGTGCGGGCCCGTCCGATGAAGTAGCTGGGGACGTAGATGCCGGTGAGCAGACGGTTCAGCCGCGGCAGGAGCACATAGGCCGACAGCACCCAGAGGGGCAGGAACAACCAGGGCAGACGCCCGTCGTCGTCGATCTCCTCGAGGACGAGGTGGTAGACGCCCCAGCCGGCCAGCACGCTGGTGACGAGGAAGCCGAACCGGTGCGCCCACAGCACCACGGTGGCCCGTCGGGCACCGCCTTTGGGCTGCGGGCTCCGCTCGTCGCTGTCGGGGCGTCCACGTCCTGCATCCATCTCGCGCTCCCCGCCCCGTGTCCCGCACCGGACGTCCGCGGCGCCGGTCGTGGTGCTCCCAGGCTAAGGGGTGCTCCGGATGTTCCGGAGCCTGCACCTAACGGGAATCCCCGCCAGCCTCTCGGAGGGCGAAGCTCCGCCGGTAGGCGGACGGCGTGGTCGCGTAGGCCGAGACGAAGTTCTGCCGGAGGGTGACAGCGCTGCCGAAGCCGCAGGCCAGCGCGATGCGGTCGACACCCCAGCGCGTGGTCTCGAGCAGGCTGCGGGCCTCGTCGAGGCGTCGCGCGAGGACCCAGCGGGCGGGGGTGGTGCCGGTGGTGTCGCGGAAGCGGCGCACCAGGGTCCGGCGGCTCATCCGGGCGTGGGCGGCGAGCTCGTCGATGGACAGGGGCTCGTGCAGCCGGGCCATCGCCCAGTCCAGTGTGGCGGCCAGGGGATCCCCGCTGTCGGGCCGGGCGACCGGGCGCTGGATGTACTGCGCCTGGCCGCCTTCCCGGTGCGGGGCCACGACCAGGCTGCGGGCGACCCGGTTGGCGGCCGCGGCACCCAGGTGCTTGCGGACCAGGTGCAGGCAGGCGTCCAGGGAGGAGGCCGTGCCGGCGGAGGTCATGACGTCGTCGTGGTCGATGTAGAGCACCGAGTCCTCGACCGCCAGCTCCGGGTGACGGGACGCGAGTTCGTCCATCCCCTCCCAGTGCGTGACGGCGGGCCGCCCGCCCAGCAGGCCGGCCTCGGCGACGGCGAAGGCCCCCATGCACAGACCCACCACACCGGACCCATGCGCATGGGCGCGGGTGAGCACGGCGCGCAGCGGCTCGTCGACGGCCACCGGCGGATAGGGCCAGGAGGGGATCACCACCAGGTCGGCGTCCTCGGCAGCCTCTGGCCCGGCGAGACGGCCCAGCGAGTAGCCCTCCGCCGTCGTGATCATGTCCGCGCCCGTGCTCCACAGCACCGTGTCCCAGCCCTCGGCCAGGCCCAGCCGGGTGACCTCGCCGAACACCAGCTGCGGCACGGCCAGGTGGAACATCGTCACACCCTCGAACGCATGGATCGCGATCCGCACCTGTCGTTCCTCTCCCACCGGGATCACCACGGAGCAGAAGTGGCCCGATCTCATCGTAATCGTGCACGCGGGCCGATCGCGGTGGCGACCGGCATGACAGGAGCATGGAGACGGGCCGAGCACCACAGCCCGCCCATCCCACGTTCCAGAGGAGACACCGTGACCATCCCCCGCCGCGCCCTGATCGTCGTCGACGCCCAGATGGAGTACTTCGACGGCCCCATGTCCATCCAGTACCCGCCCCGCGAGGAGTCGCTCGCCAACATCGGCCGTGTCCTCGAGGTCGCCGCCGAGCAGGACATGCCGGTCGTCATGGTCCAGCACGAGACGGACGAGGGCGCACCCATCTTCGCGCCCGGCTCGACGGGATATCCGCTCCACCCCGATCTCGAGCAGCTCGACAACCGGCAGTGGAAGCAGGTCGTGAAGGGGTACGGCAGCGTCTTCGCCGGCACCGACGTGGCCGAGTGGCTGCGCGAGCGCGACGTCGACACGATCACGATCGTCGGCTACATGACCAACAACTGCGACCTGGCGACGGCGGTCGAGGCCGAGGGGCTCGGCTTCGCCGCCGAGATCCTCTCCGACGCCACCGGCGCGATCCACCTCGCCAACGAAGCCGGTCAGGTCTCGGCCGAGGATCTGCACCGCACCCTGATGGTGCTGCTGCAGTCGAACTTCGCCGCGGTCACCACCACGGACGCCTGGATCGGAGCGGTCGCCGGCGGCGAGTCGCCGGTCCGCAGCAACCTCGTCGCCTCGGCCATGAACGGAGCAGAAGCGTTCACCAGCGGTTCCTAGAGGTATGTCGTGACCGCCCGGCCTTGCTGGGGGTTTCGGGCCGGCGTCCGCCGAGAGGCGCGCACCCGGCGCGGTTCAGTCGCTCACGGAGCGCACGACCCGTGCCGGGGAGCCCACCACCACGGACCTCTCCGGGACGTCCTTGGTCACCACCGACGCCGCCGCCACGACGGCGTCGTCGCCGATCATCACGCCCGGCAGGACCGTGGCGTTGGACCCGATCCACACGTTGCGGCCGATCATGATGGGGGCCGGGTGCATGTCCGCCCGGCGGCTGGGGGCGAGGTCGTGGTTGAGGGTGGCCAGCACGGTGTTGTGCCCGATCAGGCAGTCGTCGCCGATGACCACCCCGCCCTGGTCCTGGAACGTGCACCCGGAGTTGATGAAGACCCGCTTGCCCAGGGTGATGTTCTTCCCGAAGTCGGAGTGGAAGGGCGGGAACACCGTCACCGATGCGTCCACCGGCCTGCCGGTGAGCTGGGCCAGCAGCTCCCGCACCCGGGCCGGTTCCCGGTATCCGCCGTTGAGCTCCCCGGTGATGCGCAGGGCCTCCTGGCTGACCCGGTGCATGACCTCGTGCAGGGGCGAGTCCCCCGTGATGGTGCGCCCGGCGTCGAGCGCCTCCAGAAGATCGGTCAGTTCCATGGTGTCCTTTCGGTAGTGTCCGGGCGGCGGGATCCGCAGGCCCAGCGCCTGGGCGCGGGCTCAGACCAGGGTGGCGGCGTCGATGACGAAGCGGTAGCGCACGTCCGAGGCCAGCACCCGCTCGTAGGCCTCGTTGACCCGGTCGGCGGAGATCAGCTCGGTCTCCGGGACGATGCCGTGCTCGGCGCAGAAGTCGAGCATCTCCTGGGTCTCGGCGATGCCGCCGATCATCGACCCGGCGTAGGTGCGCCGACCGCCGATGAGGGAGAAGACGTTGAGGCTCAGCGGCTCCGCCGGGGCCCCGACGTTGACCAGGGCCCCGTCGACGGTGAGCAGGGACAGGTAGGCGTCCACGTCGATCACCGCACTGACGGTGTTGAGGACCAGGTCGAAGGACCCGGCCAGCTGCTCGAAGGTGGCCGGGTCCGAAGTGGCGTAGTAGTGCTCGGCACCCAGCCGCAGCCCGTCCTCCTTCTTCTTCAGCGACTGCGAGAGCACGGTGACCTCCGCGCCCATCGCGGCGGCGATCTTCACGGCCAGGTGCCCCAGTCCGCCCAGGCCCACGACGGCGACCTTCCGGCCCGGGCCGGCGCCCCAGCGGCGCAGTGGGGAGTAGGTGGTGATCCCGGCGCACAGCAGCGGGGCGGCCGCGGCGAGGTCCAGGGAGGCGGGCACGGACAGCACGAAGCCGGCGTCGACGACCACGTGGGTGGAGTAGCCGCCCTGGGTGATGGTGCCGTCCCGGTCGGCCCCGCCGTAGGTGGGCACCATGCCCTCGACGCAGTACTGCTCGTTCCCGTTGCGGCAGTTGGTGCACTGCCCGCAGGAGTTGACCATGCACCCCACCCCGACGCGGTCCCCGACGGCGTGACCGGTGACCTCGGGGCCGATCTCGGCGACGGTGCCCACGATCTCGTGGCCGGGCACCAAGGGGTAGGGCTGGGGTCCCCAGTCGCCGTTGACGGTGTGGATGTCGGAGTGGCAGATCCCGGCGTAGGCGATCTCGATCAGCACGTCGTTCGGGCCCACCGCACGGCGGGTGATCGTGGTCGGCTCCAGCGGTGCGTCGGCGGAAGGGGCGGCGTAGGCGTTGACGGTCAGCAAGGGGAACTCCTGATGCGGTGGGGCAGCGGAACGGATCGGGCGGACGTGGTGGGAGACCCGTCCGCGCAGTCGCCCGAGCGTGCGGGAAGGACCCGACGGATCAGCGACTGCACCACCTCATCAGGAACGGCAGAGCTCAGGGAGTCCCTGGTGAAGGGCGTACCGGGAGAGCACCCCAGGGTCGGTGCTTCCCCGTTCACACTGTGGCTGGTGGCAGCCCGGGGGTGCTGCTGCGCTCGGGCTCACCGTCGCCGCGGTGATGAGAGTTCTCCCGCTGCGGGTCCTCGGTGATGGGAGGCGGTGTCGAGCTGACCTCCCCGAGGAGGTCTCGCCACCGTAGAACATCCGGATGTGCATCCGCCCGGCCCCCGCCCGGATCACCGGCTCATACCGGCAGGACGCCGTCATGAACCCAGTTGGCTGCCGCCCTGACCGCAGAAAGGCGCCGCCCGGCGGTGGATCGGTCCGCAAGGGAACACGTCGGCGGCGTCCATCCGCCCCCGTCCTCCGGTGACGCTGCCGGTCCTGCGGCGCCCCGAGGCCGTCACCCGTCGACGGGCGCGTCCGGGGCCGGTGGCTTCAGCCGGACGCCGGGACGCGCAGCCGGCCGGGACAGGACATCGGGGTTTCGGGGGTTCGGGAACCAGATCTGGATCAGAGCCCATCCCACCGCGGTCAGCGGGACGGCCAGCACGGCCCCGACGACGCCGGAGAGGATCCCGCCGGCGGCCAGGGCGAGCAGCACCACCAGCGGGTGCAGGCTCAGGGCCCGGCCCAGCACCATCGGCTGGAGCACCCTCCCGTCGAGCTGGTTGATGGCCACCACCACCGCCACCACCACCAGCGCCACGACCGGGCCATTGGCCACCAGGGCCACCAGGACTGCCACGCCGCCGATCAGGGCGGCTCCCACGATGGGGATGAAGCCGCCCAGGAAGATCAGCACCGACAGGGGCAGGGCCAGGGGCACCCGCAGCACCAGCAGGGTGACGCCGATGACCACCGCTTCCAGCAGCGCCACCACGGCGGTGCCGCGCACATAGCCGCCCAGCACGTGCAGGGTCGTGGTGCCCGAGGTCAGCAGCTTCTCCAGGGTCTCACCGTGGAAACGGCTCAGGACGAACGCCCAGATGCGGGCCCCGTCCTGGAGGAAGAAGTAGAGGATCACGGCCACCAGCACCGCGCCGGTGACCACCTGGGTGGCCGCGGAGATCCCCAGCAGCGCCCCGGCACCGAAGCTGGGGCTGGCCGTGAAGTCCACGACGGCGGTCAGAGCCTCGTCCAGGCCCTGCTGGCCGACCGGGATCGGCCCCGCCACCACGAACTGGCGCAACCGGTCCAGCCCGCCCACCGCGGAGGCCACCAGCTCCGCCCACTCGCTGCGCACCGCGAAGACCATGCCGGTGACCACCCCGCCCAGGACCACGATCGCGGCGACGAACACGATCCAGGTCGCCAGCGCCCCGGGCACACGGTGCCGGCGCAGAGAGGCGACCAGGGGGTTCAGCGCAGCGGCCAGGACCAGGGCGATCAGCAGCGGGATCACCAGCAGCTTGAGCTGGATCAGCCCGTAGACCACCACCGCCGTCGCGCTCAGCAGCACCAGCCCCTGCAGGGCCCGGGTGGTCGCCCGCCCCAGCGGGTCCGCCCACAGGTCACGAGGATGCGAGATCCTGCGATGCCGTGGACGCGTCACCGGAATCGCCCCTCCCCCGCTCCGCCGCTGGCCTGGTTTCAGGATGCGCCCCGGACTCATCGATGCCAAGACCCCGGACGGTACCCGACGACGCGCCCGGTCGATGCCGACCGCAGGACGGACGGCTCGACGCCGCGGCACGAGGGGCGGTCTCCGTGTGCTCGCGGCCGATGGTGCGCACGAGCTGCTCGTGCTGGTCCAGGGCGGCGTCCCTCCGGCCCGCGGTCGACAGCGTGGACTTCGGAGCGGGAGTCAGCCTGCCGCCGGCATCCAGAGCAGGTTCCCGATGCCCCACAGCACCAAGCACACCAGCACGAAGGGCAGGGTCCTCGCCACCAGGGCCCCGCGAGTGAGGACGGGCCCGGGGGTGTCCGCCCGTTGAAGTGGGCCGGCGATCCGGTAGGCGAGCTCGATGCGCGCCGGGCTGGCCAGGCAGGCCAGCCCGGCCGCCACGTTCTGGGAGGCCATCATCCACAGCGGGTCCATGCCGAGGGCACGCGCGGCTGCGTCCTGGGTGCCGCCGAACATGGCATTGGCGCCCGTGCCGGAGGCCGTGATGTATCCCCCCAGGCCACCGAGCACGGGGACCAGGAACAGGTAGGCCTGCCCCAGCCCGGTCAGCGCCGTGGCCAGCGCCTCGGCCAGCCCGCCCCCGGAGACCGCGCTGCCCAGCACCAGGTACAGGCCGGTCGGCGCCGCCACCTGGAGCCACATCCGGCGGATCTCCCGCGGCAGTCGCCGCCGGTGTTCCCTGTCCAAGGAGAGCACGACGACGCCGACCAGGGCGCCGGTGATGGACCACAGGGCCGGCGAGCCCAGCACCGCGCCGAACCCACCGGGCGGCAGCAGACCTTCGAGGAGCTGCCCGATGATGGTGCCCCCCAGCAGCACCAGGTACGGCACCAGAGCGCGGCCCGGGACGGGCCCCATCCGCCCGCGGCTGATCACGCCGGCCCAGCCGGCGGACATCACCAGGGTGGCCACCGCACCGGCCACGGCCGTGCCGAACGCCAGATTGGCGGCGAGGACCAGGACGGACAGCACCACGCCCGAGACCAGTCCCATGCCGATCCAGGCGCCGTAGTCAGCGGGTCGGGGCCGGCCGTCGGAGGTGGGCAGTCCCCGGCCGGCGATGACCGCGGCCACGGCACCGGATCCCAGGAAGGCGATGACGTTCAGGACGCCGGAGGCCACCCCGAGGTCCTGCAGGGTGACGCCGGCGATCTGGGAGCCCAGGAGCGTGCCGGGGCCCATGGAGCCCCACGGGCCCACCATGAGCGCCACCAGCGAGAGCGAGGCCGCTCGCAACGGCGTGAACCCCAGGGACAGCAGCAGCGGCAGCCCGATGATCACGGAGACGCCGAACCCGGTGACGGTCTCCATGAACGGCACCACCCCGTGCACCATGAGCAGCGCCGAGAGCACCGTGGGGCCGCCGCCGTCCGAGAGCCACCGGGCCAGCTTCTTCTGAGCGCCGGTCCGGTCCATGACGCGGGAGAGCAGGATCCCGCCGGCAATGATCGCCAGCACCTCGACCAGGATCCAGAAGCCCTCGCCGAAGGCCGAGGACACCTCCGCCACAGGGGTGCCGAACCAGGCCAGGCCGATCACCACGGCTGAGACCAGTCCGACCGCGGGGGCCACCCACGGCGGCGCCGGCACGAGCAGCAGACCCAGGGTCAGCACCATGGGCAGGGCCGCCATGAGCACGTCCAACGGCGGCCCACCTCCACACTTCTCCTGTCAGATCTCTGTCACCGGCCGATGTTACGCGCCGACGGCGTCCGGGTGAGCACTGATGCGGAGGACAGCTCCTCCCGCGCCACCGCCTCCTGAGCCCGGCCGGTAGCCCGCCATATGTAAAGCGATAAAGAGGACGTCGCGCTGGCTGAGTAGCACTGCCCCACAAGGTGCGGTTGCTCTAAGAAATGTGAGCGCGGGATCCATGTCCCGCCTGGCGTGACGGCATCAGGCGCACACCGTCCCACTGAGGCGCCGACGACGATCAGGCCAGGACGCCCACAGCGGACCGACACGCGAACCGCTTCTCCTGCCCTCCAGATTGGGCGGCTGCGACCGACACCCATTCGCCCGCATCGACGGGCTCCCTGCATGGGCGCCTCCCGTCCTGCCCTCATGCGCCCCATTATGATATTCGTTAATAACGATAAACATAAAAGTGAGGGGTCCCCCGGTGGAACTTCAACAACGCACACCACAGTCCATCCTCCGATGGGCCGGCGCCCTGTCCGGCGCCGTCGCCGTCCTGCTGGCCGCAGCACTGGCCCTGTTCCTCACTGGGTATCCCCTGCGCACCCTCGCACAAGGTGATATCCAGATCAGCGTCCCCACCACCCACGAACTTCCCCCCGGCTCCCTGGACCCGCAGACTGTAACCGTGTTCGCCGAGCGGCTGCGGCTAGTGGTCACCGAGGCCCCCCAGCAGGCCCTAGTTCTGATGTGGTGCTCGATCCTGCTCAGTGCCTTCTGCTTCCTGATCGCCGCACTAACCTGCGTGGTGCTGTGCTACCGATTGGCCCGACAGGTGCCCTTCGGGGCGTTCATGCAACGCTCCACGGCAGCCACCGGGATCCTGGCCCTGACCGCAGGTATGACCGTGGCAATCCTGGAGGGCTACGCCAAATACCTGACCGTCCACTCCCTGCCCGGGTTGCTCGCCGGCGGCAACGCCGTCGGCGTGGGCACCCCCGGGGTCTACATCGTCGACAGCCTCAACCCCGTGCTGTTCGTCATCGGTCTGATCCTGCTGCTGCTGACCGCCGTGCTCTCCCGCGGCACCCACTACTACCGTGACATCAAGGACCTCGTGTGAGCACGAACCGACCCAGGGACCGCGAGCAACAACTGATCACCTGTCACCTCAGCGCACTGCTCGCTACCCGGGAAATGACCCTGACCGAACTCAGCAAACGCGTCGGCATCAGCCTCGTGAACCTGTCCCTGCTGAAAAACGGACACGCCAAAGCCATCCGCTTCTCCACCCTGCACGCGATCTGCCAAGCGCTCGAGTGCGAGGTCGGGGACCTACTCACCATCTCTCCCCAGCACACCCAGACATGAGACACACCAGCGCGGCTCGACACCCCAGGCCCGCTCGGTCCAAAGAACCTGAAGACTCAACGGAACGCCGAACGCGCCACCCATCAACTTGCGTCACAGCTTTCGTTGTCGGTCCGACTGATCCCCGGCACCAACCTAGAGCCCAAGAGACCGCCCATGACAGCCCCACCGCGCCGGCAAACTCACCCGCCGCCCTCTTGGCCATCTCATCATCGCGGCCTCACCTACCAATGATCCTGATCAGCCAACCCAGCAGAGGAACGACGCTGACCACATCGAACACACGATCCAGAAGATGCCCCATCCTCCACCACCAACTTGGATCCTGCGGCGGTTCCTGTTTGGTCTTGATCATGGGGTGCAACCCTCCTGCGCTACGACGGACGCGACCGGCAACTCCTATCCCCACCCTGCCCCAAGGATCCGCCGGATCAGAACAGGACTGCCCACGCGTTAATAGTCAATCTTGGCGGACCAAGTGATTTGCCCGGGCCCACCACAGGTCCTTGCAGTCCTGGCCATCGCCTTTCTCTCGCGTGCACCAGTCGTTCCGTGCACCGAGAGCTCGCCGCTTCGAACTCTCGGATCGAGACGCTACAGGCACCAGCAGAACCACCCAGGAACCCTCACCGCAACCAGGTAGGTCGAGAAGTCAGGTGAACCCGAGGAGGTTCCTTCGAAGAAATCACCGACGATTTGCCTCATAGCGTCTAGGGTGGCCGGCATGACGAGCCGAACGTTCACCGTCGCAACCGCCACCACCGCGATGGCACTGGCCATCACCGCCTGCGGATCGTCACCGGAACCAGAATCACCCCCGGAGCCCGACCTCACCAGCTGGACCGCCGACACCCTGCCCGTCCCAGCTGAAGGCGGCTTCTCCATGACCAACATCGCGACCCCGGACGGCGCCCATGCCAACGACTCGACCCCCGACGTCGAGCCGGGGTGGTACGCCATCACGATGGCCTGCGAGCCGACCGAGTCTGCAACTGCAGTCGAAGACCCCTCGGCACATATCGTGCTCAGCGGCGAGAGCGGCAACTACGGCGGAGGTAATTGCCCACGCCCTCCGATCACCACGACCACCTACGTCGGCATCCCCGACGAGCCGACGCCGGAAACGTTCAGCGTGAAAGTCCTCCCGGACGGCCAGGAGCTCTACTGGGGTGTGTCCGCTTCACCGACGACCGCCCCCGAGTAACTTTTCTCGATCCGCCGGGACAGCGCCCATCACCGCATCCGGCGCGCGGCTGAGGCATTCGGTCGAGCAGGTGCTGGGCTGATCCACACCCATACCCGTACAAGCCCCCGCTTTCCGTCCACCGCAAGAACCCGGGGAACCCCTACTGCACTGTGGAGTGATGAGATCAGCGGACTCCAGTCGTCGTACCACGGTGGCTGCACGACACGCAGGGCGTCGGCGCAGTCCGGGAGGTTCAATCGCGTCTCAGTAGCGTGGGAAGCCCCACCCGAGGAGGCTCACCACGATGTTCACAGATCTCGCCGCACCGCCCGGCGTCCTGGCCGCGTCCGGGATCAATCC
Organism: Kocuria sp. CCUG 69068; assembly: GCF_020833785.1. NCBI lineage: Bacteria > Bacillati > Actinomycetota > Actinomycetes > Micrococcales > Micrococcaceae > Kocuria > Kocuria sp. CCUG 69068. Next base: position 10,711 of record NZ_PDDL01000018.1, on the reverse strand, counting down.
CACTCCCGGTGACTGGAGCCTGCCCCTGTTGGCTCTCCTCTTCCCACTGGTCACGTTCGTGCTCTCGTTGCTGATCTTCTACTGGGTGGTGCGCAAAGGCGTGACAGCCGGCATCAGGGACTACGTGCGCAAGCACGGCGACCACCCCGGCAATCGGCGACCGTAGACCCCCCAGAAGACGCCTGCCCCCCAGGTCCGCGTATCGAGCGAGGACCTCGTCGCCGTCCAGGAAGGAACCCGTCCCGTGGATGCCCCAGCTCAGATGCCCACCCGGCCCTGGGCCGGTGCCCTCCGGTGGATCTGGCATTTCCTGGTGCGCTGGGTGCCGATCATGGTGGCCCTCCAGGTGAGCTTCGAGGTGCTGCTGCGCACCGACTGGTTCCTCCGGAACCCTCACCTCGACCCCGGACAGGCCGCCGCCGTGGTCGCCTTCCTCCCGGCCGGGCTCTGGGCGGTGGCCGACGGATACCGCCTGGTGCCCACCGGACAGGCCGTCGCACTGTGGGCCGTCGTCGGTGCTGCGATGGTGCTCGCCGCGCATCTTTACACCGCGGTGCTCGGTGTCACCCAGGGCATGACCCTGACCGTGGGGGAAACAGCCCGATGGGCCACCGCAGCCCTGGACCTCGCAGTGCTGCACGCCGTGCCCGCCGGAATGCTCGTGCTGCTGGGGGCAGGCCTGCACCACCTCCGGAGCACGCGAGCCACCCGCTGGTCCACGACCACCACCGAGGGCGGCCGGTAGCGTGAACAGCATGGACGACCGCCCCCGACCCGCACACGACGAGTCCTCACAGATCGACACCGCCCCGGCCCCCACCGTCGGTCAGGTCCTGGCCCGCACCGTGCCCGCCGCCGCGATCCTCGTCCTCGCGATGCCGGTGGCCCTGCGGTGGCTGCTGGACACCTCCACCGGTGCACTGCGCACCCCGTGGTGGCCGGCGCTGCTGCTCGGTCTCCTGGCCCTGTTCCATCTCCTGGCTCGACTCGCCCGCGCCCCGCGGCCCACTGGCCTGCCGCCGGTGTCCGCGGAGCGGGTGCGCAACGCGCTGGTTTCCGCCGCCCGGACCGGTGATGTGCCCTCGGAGCCGCGAGTCCGCGCCGCCGCCGGTGTCACCGCCTGCCAACGGGTCGAGGCCGCCGCCTACGCCGTGGCCGCCACGACCGGGGTGATGGTCGCCTCGCTGCTCGTGCCGCAGCCGGCCTGGACCGTCTTCGCCGTCTTCGCCGTCTTCGCCGGGATCCTGGCGGTCATCCACGTTCTCCGCGCCCGGCACCCCTGGGCCTACCTGCGCGCGTTGCACCACAACGACCACGCCAACTAACGAATCCCTGCTGCAACATGGTGCGAGGGCGATCGCTGTCGGTGTTCTATTCGCCAGATGCAGTCGCTCAGGTGCCGGTGACTTCCAGCTCCGGTGTGAGCCGTGTCCAGCCGGCCGATGTTTCATCCGGCAGGCCCTCCGGGTCGAACTTCGTCTTGACCCCAGTCGGCCCCATCGTGCCCAGCGGCCCCGCAGTGCCGCATCTCACGACCCAGTTCTCTGGGGCCTGCGGCTCGTAGGTCAACAAACAATCACCATCAGTGGTGGAAACGAAGGCGTAGAACTCATGTCCATTGTGTGTGGCCAGTAACCGGGACGTACTGGTGTCCCAGTTCTCCCTATCGACGGCGATGTTTTGTGGAAGGACATCGGATTCCGTCTGCTCGCCCTCGTAGAGGTCACGGGTGGATTCGGCGCACCCGGACAGGGTTAGAGCTGCGCAGACCGCCAGGGCGGCGAAGATGCCATACCTGTTCATGCGTCGTCCTCGCCTCGGGTCCACAGGCGGCCCAGAACCGTTCTCCCACCCTAGAACCGGATGCATCCGAGAAGCATGAACGCCGCACGACCTCGAGGATGGCGAACGCGCCAGCGCCGCATCATGCGCCTGCCCCACCTACACCCCCAGCAAGCCCCCCAGGCGTCCTCGCCCGCGTTGGAACCTGTACTGCAATGAGGCGGCAGGGCGTCAACGAACTCCTCGGTGCTCCCCGCGACGTGGCGGGTCAGGGAATCGGCGCTGCTTCAGCAGTTCCCTGGGATGGCCTCTAGCTTCGCTGTGGCGCTTCGTTCTGGCGACGGGAGAACTCTCGTTTCATCAGGGCGGCGGAGACAAGAAGCAAAATCGCGAAGGGCAGGAGAAAGCCGGCTCCGAAGACGTTGCCCGACAGAGCCAGGGCGACGGCTCCACAGAGGGCCAGGAAACCGAATCCTGCCATCCGGGCAATCGCCCTGCGCCAGGTTCGACGTTGGGCGTCACTGAGCGCGATCACGTCGCCTTGTTCCGACCCTTGGGGCACGAAAAGCTGCAGCACAGCGCTGGCGATCAGCAAGGCGGGAACACCAGTCAGGACCTGGTGTTGCGGTGTGTCGAGCGCTGCTACGAGCAAGCCCGTGCACAGCAGTGTCATCACGAGCGCAGCCCCATAACGCCACTTCCGTTGGGTCACCACCAGTGGCTTGCCGGCCGCACGGCGCGCCAGCAGGATCCATAGGCCCATCAGCACGCCAGCTGCCCCACATCCGGCCGCGACCCATGCCATCGTCCGGTCCTCACCCGCGCTGCTGCTCAAATACGGATAGTTCACGAGAATCGGCACGATCCCGGCGGCGATCACCAGCGCTCCGCCCAGCGTCTTGATCAGCCCAACGTGGCGTTGCGCGCCCTCAGCCATGCCTGCACCATCCCGACCAGTCACTGTGGTTGTCTCGCCCACTCTCATTGATGGGCGTCGAGAAGGGAAGGTGTGCATCAGCAAAGGGGACGGGCTCGATCCACCGTTCGCCGAGGCTCGAGTGCGTCGCGGCTACCGGGAATCGAAGGGGAACCCTTGCCGCATTGTCTTCAAGGCGTTGTCCTACGGAAAGTCCCGCTCTGGGCTGGGGCTGGAGATGAGTTCCGTCGTGCGAGCTTCTCGGTGATGCTGAGCCGGACGGTGGGCCATTCCCGGTCGATCACGGAGAACACGACGACGTCGCGCACCGTCCCGTCACGCCATAGGTCGTGATTGCGCAGCACCCCGTCCTGCTTCGCGCCGAGGCCGGCGATGGCGGCCCGGGAGCGGTGGTTGTGCCAGTGCGTGCGGAACTCCACCGCGATACATCCCAGAGTCTCGAAGGCGTGGGTGAGCTGCAGCAGCTTCACCTGCGTGTTGAGCCCGGTGCCCTGGGCCGAGGCGGCGATCCAGGTGGAGCCAATCTCCAGCCGCCGGTGCTCTGCCCGGATGTTCAGGAACGTGGTGACTCCGACGGCGGCTCCATCACTGGTGCGCCGGATCACCCACGGCACCACCCGTCCCTCGTCGTGGGCGGCCAGCCGAGCCTTCAGGTCCTCGCGCATCCGCTCCGGTGCTGGCACCCGGGTGTACCAGAGCTGGTGCAACTGGCCATCCTGGACAGCTTCTGCCAATTCCGGAGCGTGCTCGAGCGCCAACGGCTCCAGCGTGGCCAGGGAGCCGGTCAGCGTGGGAGTTACCAGGAAGTCCATGCCCCCAGATTACTGATCGCGAAAGGCCCCTTTGGGAACCTTTTGTGCATCGCGGCAGGTCAAGGAGTCAGGTAAACCCGGGGGCATTCCCCCTTGATACTGGAGGCATGACTCCTGCACGGCCGCCCTATACCGCAGTGATCTTCTCCAGTCAGCGATCGGCGTCCACACCCGGGGACGGGTACGACAAGGCCGCCCAGCACATGGACGAGCTGGCCCGGCAACAACCCGGGTTCCTGTCGGTGGAGAGCGCCCGGAATGCCGATGGCTTCGGCATCACGGTGTCCTACTGGGAAACCGCTCAGCACGCCCGGGCGTGGAAACAGGTCACCGAGCACCTGGGCGTCCAGCACCGCGGAGCCCGCGACTGGTATACGGACTACACCGTGCGCGTGGCCACGGTCGAACGCCAATACGGCACCGGGGCCGGTAGCGCAGAACACCACTGAACCAACCCCTACTGCACTGGGGCGTGGGGGCGACCCGGAGCTCAGCGGACGCGGGTGACTCGATCCGGGGCGCCGCGGATGAACCAGTTGGTGTCGATCGTCTGTGCCACGCGCATCCCGGTGTCCGGCAGCACCCACCGGGACCGAACGAGCTTGTCCTTGCGGATCCAGTCCTGACGATCCACCCGCCGCTGCAGCTGGCGCTTCAACCACTTCCCGGCCAAGGTCCCGTAGGTGCCCGGCTCCTCATGCAGACCGAAGACGGTCAGCCCATCACTGCTGTACACGTGGCTGTCCAGCAGGTACTCATCCCCCCACTCCCCTTCCAGGGCCCGGCATCCTCGATGGTCGTCCCAGTACCCGATCTGCAAGGTGCACCGCCCCGCCGGCACGTCCACGCCCGAGACCTGGGTCATCACCACCAACGGATGCATCCGAGCGACCACCTCGAAGGATTGCGCTGACATCCCGGGGACGGCCCACTCGGCGATGTACGCGGCGAGAGCCTCGAGGAACTCCTGCTCGCCGGAGGTACGCGAGTCATCGCCTCTAAACGGGTGCAAAGATGCCATGGCTCCACCGTAGAACCCGGGGTCAAGGAAGGGACTGCCTGCCATTGTCTAAGGAACCCCTATTGCGACGTCATTGGGGAACTGGTCACCCGGCCTACTCGGGGGCGGAGTCAACGATCTGGTAGTCGATGGCGGTGTGCCCGATGATCTCGTTACTGCCGAACCCGAAGGCCGCCCAGGTCTTCACGGTTCGTTCGCCGATCACCAGCCCGGTGTCCGGATCGATGATGAGCTCTTGCCTCTGCCCAAGGCGCAGCGGCTCGGTGCGCCCGATGGCGACGCCGACCTCACCCGCGAGATTGGCTTGCTGTTCGGTGGCGTCCACCCCGGGGATCAACGCCAGAGCCTCATAGAGACCTGCCCGTAGATCGGCAGGGACCAGCCCGGTCTTGAGCAGGTCGGTGATGCGCACGAAGTTGTCCTCATTACGGGAGGCCGAGCCTCCTTGGTACTGGGCGTCGAAGTGGTCGAGCAGGGCTTGCCCGTCCCGGGGCAGCGCTTCCAGCTCCGAGGGCGTCCAGGGCACGGTCCACGGCATCCCGTCATAGAACTCACCGCCCTTAGCGCGGATCGTCTCCTCGTGGGCCGGCATCGGACGGGCCGCATCCCATTCGCGGTCCAGCACCCACTCGTCCTCGGGCTCATCAGGGACGTAGACGTCGATCCTCTGATCCGTCGTGAACGTCTCAGTGCCGCCGGTGGCGTTGGCGTGAGCCCCGAGCCAGCTTCCCTCCTTGTGCACGAGCAGATACTGGCCCACGCCCGGATCCAAGTCCACGAAAGCCGTGGACTGCGCCGCGGCTGACCGCAGGAGACCAGCCGCGTGGGCGCTTTGCACCGTCACGCTCAGCTGGCCCACCACGGCCATCCCCACACTGGCGGCCGCCGTAACGAGCAACACTCGTCGTCCCCGGTGTGGCCGCCCCAACGGCGTCACCTGACCTATCTGGTTCTGCGTCGAGTCCCGAGATGTGCCCGGATGCTGTGGGGTGGGCTGGGGCGCTTCGCCCTGCAGGGTGTGCGGCGGTGCCAGGTCCCGGAGGGGATCTCCGGTGGCGGAGAGTGCGGGCATTTCCACGAGCTGGCGTCGTAGTGCCTCGCTGCGATCCGGTTGGAACTGGTGGCTCCTCATGGTGTCCTCCGTCCGGACAGGGGTCGATCATCCATGGCGTGCTCGCCGGCGACCTCGAGGTACAGATTTCCCAACCGGGCTTTGGCCCGGTGCAGTCGGGACTTCACGGTGCCCTCAGCGACCCCCAGGGTGGTGGCGGCTGCCCGGACGCTGAACTCTTCGACCACGCACAGAGTGAGGACATCGCGGTCCAGCGGCTTGAGCTGGGTGAACGCCGCACGCAGCGCGGCCGCTTGACTGCTCCGCTGGTCGGCCTCTGCCACCTCCTCGGCGATGTCGGTGCTGCTCGCCGGTGGAGGCAGCTGACTGAGGAAATGCTGGTACCGGCGCTGCTGGCGGGTGTGGTTGCGGATCGTGTGGTTAGCGGTGACCAGCAGCCACGCCAGGATCGACTCGTTCACGATCCGCACGTCGGCTCGTCGGCGCCAAGCCTCGTAGAAGACGATGGCCGTGACGTCCTCGGCGGTGTGAGCAGAGCGCACGATCTTCAGGGCATGGCCCAGGACCCGGTCACGGTGACGGTCATACAGGGCACCAAAGGCATCCCCGTTACCCTTGACGACCCGTCGCCACAGCACCTCATCGGAGGCGTCCCGATCTCCGTTCATACCCCATAGTGTCCGGTCACCCGGATCGGTTCCCGGATGGGAATGCGGCCCTTCACAGATGAGCATGGGTAGCGGGGTGCGCGCGGGCTTCTCGAGGGGTGTGTTGTGAGGGCTGGGTAGAGGTCGAGGCCTCCAGGATGGGTAGCGACCAAGCAACCTGATCCATGAAGGCCTCGACGTGTCTCATGCTATCTGCGCGCCCGCGTGCGCGCTCTTCGACCTGCCCGACGTCCACGTCCTGGCCGTGGAACGCGGACCACACTCGTTCACCCTGGTGGTGGAGACCGTGGCGACGCTGGTGGGCTGCCCCTCCTGCGCGGTGCTCGCCACCGGCCACGGCCGGCGGCAGGTCCTGCTCCACGACCTGCCCTGTGCTGGGGCGCCGGTGCGGGTTCGCTGGCGCAAGCGGATCTACCGCTGCCTCGAGGACGCCTGCGACATCTCGACCTTCAGCGAGATCCATTCGCTGGCGGCCCTCGGGCCAAGCTCACCAGCCGCGCGATCGCGTGGGCCGTGGCCCAGCTGCGCTCCCATGACATCGCGGTGTCTCGGCCCTGGCTGAGATGCTCGGAGTTGCCTGGAACACCGTCTGGGACGCCATCGTCCCCGTCATCGAAATCCAACTGGCCGCTGAAGACCGGCTGACCGGGGTGGACGCTCTCGGGGTCGACGAGCACGTCTGGTCCCACGTGGGCCCGCCCGGCACCGGGCTGGTCACCGGGATCGTGGACCACTCCCGCGGTAAGGACGGCCGACCTCGAGCCAGGCTGCTGGACTTGGTCAAGGGCCGCACGGGGGCGGCCTACGGCGACTGGCTCACCGAGCAGGGGACGACCTTCACGAGCGGGATCCGCACCGCGACCTTGGACCCGTTCCACGGCTACGCCAACGCCATCCGCGACGAGCTCCCGGAGGCCATCACGGTGCTCGATGCGTTCCACGTGGTCAAGCTCGGTGGACAGGTCGTCGACGAGGTGCGCCGCCGCGTGCAGCAGGACACCCTGGGCCACCGCGGCCGGGCCGGAGACCCGCTCTACGGGATCCGCCGGACCCTGCAGATCGGCGCCGAACACCTCACCGCCAAGCAGATCACCCGCCTGTACGCGAAGCTGGCGGCCGGGGACCCGCACCACGAGGTCACCTTGGCCTGGCACTGCTACCAGAAGCTGCGCGCCGTCTACCACGCCCGCCCCGGGCAAGGGCGCCGGCTCGTTGCCGAGATCCTCGCCGCGTTCCCCACCTGCCCGATCCCGGAGATCGCCCGGCTCGGGCGGACCCTGCGCCGCTGGAGGGCCGCGATCCTGGCCTACTTCGACACCGCCGGCGCCTCGAACGGCCCCACCGAGGCGATCAACGGCGTCATCGAGACGATGCGCCGAGTCGCCCGCGGCTTCCGGAACTTCGACAACTACCGGCTACGTGCCCTGCTCGCCGCCGGCGGCCACCGGCCCTGACGAAAGGCCCCTACCCATGCTCATCTGTGAAGGGCCGGGAATGCCCTTTTTGCCACTGCCCCATCAAAAAGCTTGCAGAGAGGACTGCCCTACCTACTCCTCCAGCAATCTCCTACGGCGTACTCGACCGCTTTGGCACCCCTACTGCTTCACTCAGCAGGAGCAATAAACGGATCCAGAGAAAACTCCGGTATGGCCGGGCCGGTGGCGTAGGCCGCCAGGTACTTCTCGGTATCCACGTCGTAGAGCACCTCGGCCGGCTGGTCCGAGTTGAGGATCTCCCGGATCTGCGCCTGGGTCTGGGTGGTGCCCAACTCGTTGAGCCTATCCCGGGCCTGCTGATCGGCTGACTCCGCCGAAGTGGACGTGCCGACAGAGCTCATGGGGGCCGGTACGGGGGTAGCCGAGGCAGCAACCGGCGTTGCCAGAGCCAAAACAGCGCCGAGGGCCAGTCCGAGGAAGCGTGTGGTCTTCATGAGTAATCCGTTCTCAAGCGTCTGGGTGTGGAGAGGAATTGGTCTGGAACTGAGCCTATGATCTCCGCCAATCAGATTTCCGCCACCTTGGGGGTGCCCAACGGTCCACAGCGCAGACAGAACCCAAACCACAACAGGGTAAATCTGATAGGCACGTGCCTCCGACGGGCAATTGCGGCTTACATCCTGATCAGTGAGATTTTCTCACCGGGTTGGTCGCTTGAGGGTGGTGAGCGCCAGCGGCCCAGAAATGGGAAGTCGATGAAATGAGCCCAGCGATGCGGGCCACACGGTCGCCCCTCGACGACCTTGTCACTGGCAGTTCACCTGCGTGGTTGAGCCTGCACCTCCAGCTTGAGCATGCCTTCCGGGAACGCGCTCAGCGTTGTGGCCAGTTGCTGGTCGAGGTAGGTCAGCAGCAGGCGCCGGTAGACGATGCCTTCCGGGCTCACCCCGCCCCCCCCGGCATGACGCCGTGTGGGCTCGACAGCACCGATAACGGCGTCCAGGCGTGCGAGGTCGTCTGCGGTCCACGGGCTCTGGTACACCCGCAGGCGCCCACCGTACACGGGCAGAAGGGCTCGCCGGGCCGCTGCGACATCGGTGGCCGAAACCACGATCTCCTCCACCCCACCCGGGGCCACCCGGCGGAATCGCCACAGCACGACACCGGTCTCGAACAGGGGGCTCTCGACGGTTCGGGTGGCTTCGTCCACCGGGTGCATCGGCGCATCCTGTGACTGCGCCGGCAACCGCGGGGGTGACGCCGCCGGGGTGATGTCGGTCACGGTGTCCACGTGCAGCTTCCCGTCGGACCACATCCCGGTGGCCAGCACCCGGTGACCGATTCGGTCGATCAGCTCTTCCTCCCGACCAGGCCCCCGGGGAAACAAGACGACGACGGGCGCAGAGGCGGGCAGACGAAGATCGACGGGCCACGGCTCCTGGTGCCACCACACCAACCCGAGGCCTTCCTGCTGCACGCGCACCAGACGCCCGGTAGCCACCGCCTTCTGCCCGTCGGCCAGGACCAGGTGATCGAACCGTGTGTCCTTCGAGTGACTGTCCACCGCTGGTTCCTCCACGTTCCTAGGAGCGCTTGACCTCCAGCATCATCCCAAATCGTGTCGGACGGACATTGACCGTGGACCGGTTGCGGCATTGGTAGTCCACGATGTCGGTGTAGACCCCGGCCAGGTAGGCCCCGCGCCGCATGCAGGCGCTGTAGCTGGAGTAGATGGTGTCGTCCCAAGGGATCCAGATCAGGTTGTGGTCCATGGGAGCGTACTCCCCGCCCTGGAGCGCGGCAGACCCGACGGTGGCCGCGGGCACGGTAGCCGATGCGGCCGGCGCGAGGGAAGTAAGACTCATGACGGCGGCGAAACCAGCCGCAGCCAGTCCTCGAACGATCTTGTGACGCATGACGTGCTCCTCAAGCTGGGAGGTCGCCCCGCCGACCCGGTGAAGCGTGCCGCAACCCTAAGGCGTTCGCAAAGTCAAATCCATGACTTCCGTCTAGATCCACAACGATGTCTTCTTGCCGGGTTCCACGCTCACGGCTCGTTGGCACGAGAGCGGCAGCGACGATGTCCCCGATGCGTGAGGGTGAGAGGCTGACGTGGCGCAGGGCGGCCCAGCGTTGGCCCAGCAGCGCGTTGGAGCGTTCCCCGATGGCGCACATGCCGCTGACCAGCTCGTTGTAGGCCCGGCTGTCGATTTCGAGGTGGAAGCCCTTGATCGGGGTGTGCACCCCGATCCCGGCGCCCTGGTAGCCCTTGTCGGTCGGAAGCCTGCACAGGGCGCAGCAGACACCGGCCGGTGTGTCGGGGCCACGCTCCTGCGATCGGGTCAGGCGGAACGAACATGAAGCCCGGTCGACCACGCACCAGCAACATCGAGGAGCACAAGACCCGAGTTGTCGCCCCGAACCGTCCCCGGTGTGAACCGACAGATCGCAGTGTTGTGGGAGCTCTCGTTCACAGATCGTCGTCACTTTTGCGAACGGATTGGCGGGTGGCGGATACTGGAGGCGGGAACTGGCGTGCTCACACCCACCGTTTCCCGGGAGGCCTGGTTGACCAGGCCGCGCCTCCCAGAAGAAAAAGCCGGGCGGCCGCCCGGCTTTTTCTATGCCCCCAGCCTGGGCTAGTTGTGATGTCCAGGGAGGTTGGTCAGGCGGGTGACCGGTGGCTGGCCTCCAAGTGCGGAGTGGGCTCGATGATGATTGTAGAAGTGCAGCCAGCCCGGTAGGGCATCGTCGCGCTCTGCCGTGGAGGGGTAGAACCGGGCGTAGGCCCAGCCGTCGGCCAGGGTGCGGTGGAAGCGTTCGATCTTGCCGTTGGTCTGGGGCCGGTAGGGGCGGGTGAGTGTGCCAGCCTGAAGTGGCCCCACCTGGAGCGGTTTTGATGCTCTGATTGGGCCCCACCCTCGACCCACCAGCTCTACCGTTCGAATCGTCTGGCAAGGCGATTTCGGGGGTAGAAGCGTTG
>NZ_PDDL01000179.1:0-3984 GCF_020833785.1 Kocuria sp. CCUG 69068 | reverse complement strand
CGCCGCGAGGGCCCCCCGGTCCCGGCCCGTGCCCACGACGAGGGCCCGCCGCGGGGCCTGCGCGGCGCGCTCCGGCTCCCGGCGGCGGTGGTCGAGCGGTGGTCGATCGGCGGTCATCGGTCCTCCATCGGAGAGTGCGGGCATCCCCTCCACGGTAGTCGGAGCACGTGAGAGGTCGGTGCGGCGGGTCGGCACGCGCGACGGCGCCCGCTCACCGTGCGGTGGGCGGGCGCCGTGGCTGGACGGTGCGGCGGGGTCCTACTCGGCGTCGTGGTCCGTCTCGAGGATCTGCACGAGCGCGTCGAGCGCGTCGTCGGCGCCCGCGCCCTCGGCGCGGAGGACGACCTTGTCCCCCTGGCCGGCGCCGAGGGACATGAGGGACAGCACGCTCGAGGCGTCCATCGCCTCGTCCTCGGGCTCGCCCTCGGCGGCGATCGTGATGTCGAGGTCGTACTCCCCGGCGGCCTCGGCGAAGATCGCGGCGGGACGGGCGTGCAGGCCGACGGACGAGGCGATGGTGGCGGTGCGTTCTGCCATGGTGGTGCTCCTTCGGGTTGCGGGGCCCTGGGTGACGGGCCCCGGTGGTTGGGGTGGTGCGGAAACGGTGCGGTCGGTGGGTCAGAGGCCGAGCTCGGCGAGCACGCTGAGCTCGGTCCGCACGGCGGCGGCGGCCTCCTCCGCGCTGGGCTGCTCGATCGCGACCTCGGCGAGGGCCTGGGCGGTGGCGAGGTCGACGCTGCGCAGCACGGCGGCGACCGCGGCCAGTCCGCGGGGGCTCATGGACAGGGTGTGCACCCCGAGGCCCACGAGCACCACGGCGAGCGCGGGGTCGGCCGCGGCCTCGCCGCAGACGCCCACGTTGCGCGGACCGGCGCCCTCGGACTCGGCCCGGCGGGCGCCCTCCACGGTGTACCGGATCATCCGCAGCACGGCGGGCTGCCACGGGTTGTTGAGCTCCGCGAGGGAGCCCATCATCCGGTCGGCGGCCATCGTGTACTGGGTCAGGTCGTTGGTGCCCAGGGACACGAACTTGACGTGGCGCAGGATCTGGTCGGCGGTGACGGCCGCGGACGGCGTCTCGACCATGACCCCGGGCACCCGCAGGCCTGCGGCGGTCGCCATCACGGCGAAGTCCCGGGCCTCGGAGGGCGTGGCGATCATCGGCGCCATGACCCACACGTCCGCGTCCGTGGCCTTCTCCGCCAGCGCGATCGCCTCGAGCTGCCGGGCGAGCACGCCCGGCACGGAGCGGTCCGTGCGGTAGCCCCGGACCCCGAGCGCGGGGTTCGGCTCGGCGGTGTCGGTGAGGAAGGGCAGCGGCTTGTCCGCTCCGGCGTCGAGCGTGCGGACCACGACCTTCTTGCCGGCGAAGGACTCGAGGATCGCGGTGTACTGCTCCACCTGCTCCTCGACCGAGGGCTCCTTGTCCCGGCCCAGGAAGCAGAACTCGGTGCGCAGCAGCCCCACGCCCTGGGCCCCGGCCGCGGCCGCCGTGCGGGCGTCCTCGGGGGTGCCCACGTTGGCCAGCAGCGGGATCTCGGTGCCGTCCGAGAGCACGCCGCGGCCGTCGAAGGCCTCGCGCGCCGCGGCGCTGCGCACCCAGGCCTCCACGAGCTCCTGCTCGTCCGCGCCGGGCTCGGTGCGGATCTCACCGGTGGCGCCGTCCACGAACACGCGGGTGCCGTCGGCGAGCGCCTCGACGCCCCGGGCCGCCACGACCGCGGGGAGCCCGAGGTTGCGGGCCAGGATGGCCGTGTGGGACTGCGGGCCGCCGCCGGAGGTGACGAGGGCCAGGACCATCTCGGGGTCCAGGGTCGCCGTGTCGGCGGGCGCGAGGTCCTCGGCGGTCAGCACGAACGGGACGTCCCGCTGCGGCACGCCCGGCATGGGCAGCCCCTGGAGCTGGGACACGAGCCGCGCCCGGACGTCCTCGATGTCCGCGGCGCGCTCGGCCATGTACCCGCCCAGGGCGCGCATCTGGTCCGCGTAGTCGCTCGCGGCCTCCCACAGGGCGCGCTCGGGGGCGAGCCCCTTGCCGTTGACGAGCTTCGCGGCGTTCTTCAGCAGTGCCTTGTCCCCCGCCATGAGCGCGGTGGACTTGAGCACGTCCGCGGCGTCCTTCTCGGTCGCCACCTCGGCGCGGCGCTTGAGCTCGGCCTTGACCGCGGCGGCGGCCGTGTGCAGCCGGGCCACCGCCGCCTCGGGCTCCTCGTCCCGCAGCATCAGCCCCGCGGCCGGCTCGGAGACCGGCTCCGGCATGCTCACGAGCTCGCCGATGACGCGGCCCGCGCACACCCCCACGCCTGTCAGTGTCTGCATCGTGTTCCTCTTCCTCGAGAAGGCTCGGATCGGTGCGCACGGGCCCCGGTCGGGGCCCGTGCGCACCGCTCAGGCGGTGGTCGGCACAGCGGCGGCATCCTCGCGCGAGCGGGTGGCGTCGGCCACCCGGCCGTGCGCACCGCCCACGTGCTTGAGGGCGACGACGATGCCTGCTGTGACCACGGTACCGACAACCACCGCGAGCAGGAACATCAGCGGGTTGCCGATCACCGGCAGGATCCACACCCCGCCGTGCGGCGCGGCGGAGGTGACGCCCGTGGCCATGCTGATCGCGCCGGTCACGGCGCCGCCGACCATGGACGCGGGGAGCACGCGCAGCGGGTCGGCCGCGGCGAACGGGATGGCGCCCTCGGAGATGAAGGAGGCTCCCAGCAGCCACGCGGCCTTGCCGTTCTCCCGCTCGGCCACCGTGAAGTAGCGCTTGGCCACCGTCGAGGCGAGGGCCATGGCCAGCGGGGGCACCATGCCGGCGGCGATGACCGCGGCCATGATCTCCTGCGGGGCGGTGTTGGCGACGGTCGCGGCCCCGAGGCCGGCGGCGGCGAACGTGTAGGCGACCTTGTTGATCGGCCCGCCCAGGTCCGAGCCCATCATCAGGCCGAGGATCGCGCCGAGCGCCAGCGCACTGGCACCGGTCATGCCGTTGAGGACCTCGGTCAGCCACGCCATGAAGGTGGCGATCGGCCCGCCCAGGACCAGCAGCAGCAGACCCGCGGCGAAGATCGTGGCGAGCAGCGGGATGATCACCACGGGCATCAGCGAGCCCAGCCAGCGAGGCAGCCGGGGCTGCGCCAGCCAGTAGGCGGCGAGACCGGCCAGCAGACCGCCGACGATGCCGCCGAGGAACCCGGCGCCCATGAAGTTCGCGACCAGGCCGGCCGCGAAGCCCGGGGCGATGCCGGGACGGTCGCTCAGGCCGTAGGCGATGTAGCCGGCCAGTGCGGGCACCAGCAGGCTCATGGCCAGGTTGCCCATCTTGAACAGGACCGCGCCGATGTACTGGGCGAGGGTGAACTCGCCGAGGTTCCAGATGGTGGAGCCGGTCAGCACGTCGTCGGCGATGTTGGCGATGTCCGCCCCGGCCACCATGAAGCCGAAGGCCATGAGCAGCCCGCCCGCGGCCACGAACGGGATCATGTAGCTGACACCGGTCATCACGGCCTTGCGGATGCGGGTCCCCCAGCCCTCGTTCGCGCCGCCGGTGGCGCCCTGGTCGGCGTCCCCGCCGGCCCCGCCCTGCACGCGCGGGGCGTTCGGGTTCCCGGCGTTGGCGAGGGCCTCCTCGATCATGACCTTCGGCTCGTCGATGCCGCGCTTGACCGGCGAGGCGACGAAGGGCTTGCCGGCGAACCGGGCGCGGTCCCGGACGTCGACGTCGGTCGCGAAGATCACCGCGTCCGCCGCGGCGATCGTGGCGGGGTCCAGCTTGGTGAAGCCGGCGGAGCCCTGGGTCTCGACCTGGAGGTCGACCCCCATGTCCTCGGCGGCGTAGGTCAGCCCGTCCGCCGCCATGTAGGTGTGGGCGATGCCGGTGGGGCAGGCCGTGACGGCCACGATCTTCTTGCCGGCGTGCGGGCCGGCGTCGCCCGCGGCCGGGGCGGCGGACGCCGGCGCGGCGCCCCCGTCCGCGGCCCGGGTGTCGAC
>NZ_PDDL01000178.1:0-4044 GCF_020833785.1 Kocuria sp. CCUG 69068 | reverse complement strand
GGCCGCGGCGCGGTGCGGCTCGGCCTCCTGCCGGGCGGCCGTGGCCTCGGCGGCGGCACGGTCCTCGCGCAGGATGGCGGCGCGCTCCCGGGCGTCGGCGGCCAGGTCCACCAGGATCTCGGGGCCCACGGACGGCTCGGCGGGCTCGACACCGGAGATCTGGTGGTCGTCGAACCAGAACCGCTGCGCGCCGTCCCGCACGGTCACCACGCACGTGGCCTCGGTGTCCCACTCGATGTGGGCGCCGCGCAGCTTGGCGTAGGAGTCCACGGCGAGGTTGTGGTCCACCGCGGTGTCCGTGGTCAGCGCCTCGGCGATGACCCGCATCATCCGCTCCACGGTGAGCTCGGGGAGCTCGAACTCGGGTCCGTCCAGCAGCAGCCACGCGGTGACGCCGCCGCCCGCTCCCGCGGGGTAGTGCGCGTACACGCCCGTCACGGCCTTGGCCGCCAGCGTCAGCCGGCGGGCGAGGCCCTCCGCCACGGGCAGCTCGTCGGTGGACAGCTCGTCCACGCCCAGCCGCTCCCCGGCCTCGCGGGCCTGGACCGCGGCGGAGACCACCGTGGCCGGGAAGTGGCCCAGCTCCTGCCAGGACCAGATCCAGGAGCCGCGGGAGGCGGACTCGGTGCCCAGCAGATAGGGCGTCAGGGTCACGGGGGGCTCGGTCTGCAGGGTGAACGCCGGCGCGGAGAAGTCGACGTCCCACCCGGCGCCCTGGGTCAGCTCGGCCAGCCTGGCCTGGTACTCGGTGGAGATGAAGATCGACTCGTCGATCAGTTCCTGCAGCGTTTTCGTCATGCGTCCAGGCTAGCAACCCTCGCGGGTGCGGGAGCGTCACGGCGGGCGCCGCCCGGTGCGTCGGCGGGGGCGCCGGACGGCCGCTCCGCCCGCGGCGGCCGGGGACCGCTTGGGTAGGGTGGGGCGAGACCTCCGGGGCCCCGCGGGTGCCGCGCCCGGCCCCGCGCCCGTCCCGTGACCACCACGATCCGAGCAGGCCCCCTCGCGGGCCGGGAACGAGCCACCGCATGAGCGAGACCCCCGCCACCCCGACCCCCGGACCGGCCCGGCAGGAGCTGCTGAACACGATCGGCTCGTGGGTGCTCTCCGTGCTGCGCACGGAGCCGGGATGGGACCGGATGGTCGTGGACCTCAAGGTCCAGGGCGGGCGCGTGCACCTGCGCGTGCGCGAGCAGCGGGGCGACGAGGTGGTGCCCGGCACCGCCGGGCCCATCAAGGAGGACAGCGCCGTCATCCCCGCCGTCGAGCAGCTGCGGGAGAACGTCCACGTCCCGGGGCGCGGGACGTGGTTCACGGCCACGGTCGTGATCCTCGCCGAGGGCTGGCCCGAGCCGACCCACCGGATCGGAGGGACCTACGACCTCGACGGCGAGCCCCGCCAGTGGGGGACGGAGGGGCCGTTCACGGCCCAGGACGTCCTGGCGCACCTCGAGCGCTTCCCCCGCACCCGCGCCCGGATCCCCGCGTGGGCCCTCGAGCTCGCCCGGCGGGACGGCGTCGAGCTGCCCGTCCTCGCCCCGGGCGCCGAGCAGCAGGCCGACCCCGAGGGAGTCGTCAACCCCCTCGTGCGGGCGGCCGTCGACCGGTTCGTGGGCGCCCCCGACAACAAGGCGATGATCGAGGTCGTCCGGCAGTGCATGGCGGGCTCCCTGCTGCTGGACGTCACGGCCAGCGACCTCGTGGCGGGCCCGGGCGGGGAGGCCGTGGGCCCGGAGTCCACCCTGCGCGTCCAGACCCTGGGGGAGCCCGACGGCACGCGGTCCCTCGCCGCCTACACCTCGGCGGCGGAGGCCCAGGCCATGTTCGACCGCCACCACCCGGACGGCGGCAAGCCCGTGCTGCTGCGCGAGTCCGCCGTGAAGGTCCTGAAGATGCTCGCCGACGACCCGCAGCACGACCACCTGGTCATCGACCCGGCCCACCGCGGCTGCCGGATCAGCCGCCCCCAGGTGGAGTGGGCGATGCGGGCGCCGCGCAACGACGCCGTGAAGGCCGCGATGCTCGAGAACAACATGTCGCAGCTGCTCGCCGGGCTCCTGGCCCCGGACGCGGTGCTGCTGCTCGGCGCGCGCGTGCAGGACGGGCGCGCCGTGCCGGTCTACGCGAAGCCGCAGGAGGAGGGCGCCGCGCCGGACACCCTCCTGCTGTTCACGTCCGCGCCCGAGGTCGCCGTGCTGGACACCACCCTGGAGGTCCGCTCCGCGCCGGCCCGGCAGGCGCTGCGCTTCGCCCTCGACGCCGGGGCGCGGAAGGTCAGCATCAACGCGCACCCCCCGGTGGCCACGCTGACCGCCGATCAGCTCCGGGAGCTCCTGGCCCTCGTGGAGAAGGAGCCGGGGCAGGCAGGGGGCGCCGAGGCCGGGCCGGGTCCGGCCGGGGACGGCACCGGGCGGAGCTGAGTCCCGGCGGGCGTCAGCCCGCGGCGGGGAGGGGCTGCTCTGCGGAGGGCTGCTCCGGGGCGGCCTGCTCGGGGGAGGCCCCGGCCGCGAGGCAGTCGGCGCAGATGCCCTGGTAGACGACGTCGGCGGTGAGCAGTTGCATGCCGTGGTGCTCGGAGGGCGTGAGGCACGGGGCGTGGCCGACGGCGCAGTCGACGTCGGCCACCGTTCCGCAGCGCACGCAGTACGCGTGGTGGTGGTTGTCACCGGTGCGGGTCTCGTACCGGGCCGGGGACGCGGGCGGCTCGAACTTGCGGAGCATGCCGACGGCCGTGAGGTCGGAGAGGACCACGTAGACGGACTGCAGGGTGATCGCCGGCAGCACCGTGCGGACGTCCGCGAGGACCTCGTCGGCGGTGGAGTGCGGGCGGCGGTCCACCGCGTCGAGGACGGCCAGCCGCTGCTTGGTGACCCGGCGGCCGTGGGAGCGCAACAGGTCCGACCACGCGGCGGCCCGGGCGGTGTCCGGTGCGGGGCGTTCCGTTGTCTGCATCCTTCTACCGTAGCGTTATCACGATGGACTCACAATAGCGGGACGCATCCGCTCCGCCCGTGTGCGCCATGGTCGATCCCTCGTGACAGTTCTGGTCGCACCGGCGGGCACGGGCTTTCACCCGCCTCTGACCTGCGCTTACGATGTGCGCGGGGGATGGGGGTCCGGCACCGTCGTCGTGGCGTGCGCGCCCGCGGGTCGGACGGGACGTTCCCGGAGCTCTTTCTTCCCGAACGACCGCGACCACCACGGAGACAGACATGACGCGTCCTGCCCACGCCCGTCCGAACGGCCACGCCGGCGATCCGGAGGCGCTCCGTGACGACGTCCTCCTCGGCGCCGCCCACTCCGGGGACGCCGACGCCTTCGGGGTGCTGCGGGAGCGGTACCACGGCACGGCCCTCGCCGTGGCGCGGTCGCGGACCGGCAGCACGGAGGAGGCGGAGGGCGTCGCCGCGGCGGCTCTCGGACGGATCGAGCAGATCGTCGGCGAGGGCGGCGGCCCCCGCGCCTTCCTCGGCGCTTTCGTCGTGTGGATGGTCGGGCGGGAGGCCGACGGCGGCACGCGGCCGGTCGCGCTGCCGGACGATCCCGCCGACCCCGCGTCCCTGGTCCGGGTCTTCAGCGGCCTGCCCGCCGAGTGGCAGGGCTTCCTCTGGCGCACCGAGGTGCTGGGCCAGAGCGCCCGCCGTGCCTCGGCGGCGCTGGGGCTCGGCGCGGTCGCGGCCGCCGGTCTGCACCGTGACATGGTCCGGGGTCTCCGCGGGCTCTACGGCCAGGCCGCGGCGGACCGGGTGGCGGGACCGGCCTGCGCGGAGTTCTCCGCCGAGCTGCCCCACTTCGTCCGGGGCACCCGCGGGCAGCGGAGCCGGCGGGACGTCAAGGCGCACCTCGACGGGTGCGCCCGCTGCACCGCCGAGTACCTGAGCCGACAGGACATCGGGACGGGCCTGCGCACGTGGACGCTGCCCGTGCTGGCCGGTCTGCCGCTGTGGGGCACCGAGTCCCTCGAGCTCACCAACCTCATCGCCGCCGCGGGCGCGGGGACCGGCGCGGCCGCCGGAGCAGGGGCCGCAACGGGCGCCGCCGCGGCCG
>NZ_PDDL01000177.1:0-4099 GCF_020833785.1 Kocuria sp. CCUG 69068 | reverse complement strand
CGTCGGCCCGGCGGACCCGGCCGTCCCCGCGCACGTGCTGCGCACCCGGGAGGACCCGCCGTTCTCCGGCCCGGCCGCGGGCATCGCCGCCGGGCTGCGCGCCCTCGACGCCCTGCCCGCCGCGCAGTGGACCCTGACCCTGGCGTGCGACATGCCCGGGGTGTCACGAGCCGTGCCCCTCCTGCTGGAGGCGGCCCGGACCGGTGACGGCGCCGCCGGCTACGTGTCGGTCCCGCCCGACGGCCACCGCCAGCCCCTCGCCGCCCTCTACCGCAGCGACGTGCTGCGCCGGGCCTTCGCGGGGCAGGACGCCGCGGACCGGTCCGTGTTCTCGTTCGTGCGCGAGCTCCCGCTCCGGGACGTCACCGTGCCCGAGGACGCCACCGCGGACGTCGATACGTGGGACGATGTGCACAGGCACCACCTGACCTGACCACGAGCGGGCGGCCCCACCGCCCGGGAGGAGCGGCGCATGCCCAAGGACCTGAGCCCGTCCGAGCACGAGATCCTGGAGCGGTGGGTCGAGGCCGTGCGGGCGGCCCTGGACGTGCCCGACGCCGGCCTCCCCCTGGACGCCGTGCTGGGACTCACCGGCAGGATCGCCCACGGCACCGTGCGCCCCGCCGTCCCGCCCACCGCCTACCTGCTCGGCTACCACGTGGGCCGCGCCGCGGCCGCGGGCGAGGACGAGCGCCGCGTCCTGGACCGCGCGCTGCAGACCGTCGACGGTCTCGTCCCCGCCGCCCGCCGAACCCCCGAGGAGAACTGATGTCCGGACTGCCCCTGCCCCACGACACCAACAGCCCCTACACGCACGCGCTGCCCGTCATCGAGGACGACAGCGGCACGCCCGAGAGCGCCCCCGAGGAGGTCGAGACCGTCCACGACGCCGACTGGCACCGGGCCCGGCAGTTCTCCTACGACATCGCCACCGCGCTGCCCAGCCACTGGCTGCCCCTGCAGGAGGCGCTCGGCGAGGTCCTCGCCGAGGACGTCACCGCCCCGATCCCGGTCCCGCACTACGCCTCCTCCGCCATGGACGGCTACGCCGTGGCCGGCCCCCAGCCGTGGACGGTGGTCTTCCCCGAGCCCGTGGAGACCGACCCGCGCAAGATGCTGACCATCCCGCCGCGGGAGCTCTACCGCCCGGTGCTCAATCTCGAGCCGGGCGAGGCCACCCGCATCGTCACCGGCGGACTCGTCCCCGCCGGGGCCCGGGCCGTGCTGCGGGACGAGTACGCGCAGCTGTCCGAGGAGGGCACCGTGCTCACGATCGCGGCCCACGCCCCCTCGGCCGAGGACATCCCCTACGGGCAGAACATCCGCCGCACCGGCGAGGAGGTCGCAGCCGGGGACGTCATCCTGCACGCCGACTGCCTGCTCAACCCGGCGCACATCGCCTTCGCCGCCGTCAGCGGCCACGACATGCTCCCGGTCCGCCGCCGTCCGCGCGTGACGATCCTGCTCACCGGCAGCGAGGTGGTCGAGGACGGCATCCCCGAGCCGGGCCAGGTCCGGGACGCCTTCGGACCCCAGCTGCCCACGTTCGTGGAGATGCTGGGCGGGTCCGTGGACCAGCTCCGGCGCGTCGAGGACACCGCGAAGGCGATGCTCTCCGCCCTGACCGAGGCGCCCTCCGGCATGGCGTCGGTGCTCGACGCCCGCACCGAGGTGGTCATCACCACCGGCGGGACCGGGCACTCCGACGCCGACCACGTCCGGTCGGCGCTCCAGGAGCTCGGGGCGGTCTTCCTGCTCGACGGCCTCGCCCAGCGCCCGGGCCACCCCACGTTCCTGGCGCGGCTGCCCGAGGACGGCCCCTTCGTGGTGGGCCTGCCCGGCAATCCGCTGGCCGCGATGACCAGCATCTTCACGGTGGCCCAGCCCCTGCTCGCCAAGCTGCACAGCGACCGGCCCCCGGCCACGCGCACCCTGCCGGCGGCCGAGGACCTGCCGGGCCAGAAGGTCACCGCCCTGGTGCCCGCCTACCTCCGGGACGGGACGGTCGCCCCCCGGGACCGGGTCGGCGCGAACATGCTCCGCGGGCTCGCCCACGCGGACGTCATCGCCGTGGTCCCGCCGGGCGGCGTGGCCGCCGGGCAGGACGTCGAGGTGGTCCCCCTGCCCTGGCGCTGACGCGCCGTGGGACGCCGAGGGCCCGGACACCGCTGGTGTCCGGGCCCTCGGCGTCCCCGGCTTCGCGGGCTCAGGCGGTCGTGAAGAGGACCAGCGCGCCCAGCACGAAGACCGTGGAGGCGGCGAGCGCGCACGCGAACTCCACGACGATCCCCAGGCCCGCCGCCTTGAGACCCGCCCAGCTGGAGTCCAGCGCCGCCCGGAGGTCCCGCTGGCGGGCGGTCTCGCTCAGCAGCAGGCCCACGAAGAACCCCACGAAGATCCCGACCACCGGGATCACGAACAGGCCCACCACGGCGCCGGCCGCGGCGTAGAGGAGGGAGCGGTTGGGGATCTGCCGGCGCTTGAGCCGGGTGCCGGTGAGCACGGCGCTCGCGGCCATCCCGGCGATCGCCAGCGCGGAGCCGATCCCCAGCACGGTCCAGCCCTCGACCGCCTGGACCGTGAGGGCCCAGACGAGGAGGCCGACCACGATCAGGATCGAGCCCGGCAGCACCGGCACGATGATGCCGAGGCACCCGACGACGAGCAGGGCGGCGGTGATGAGGGTCGCGATGATCTCGGCAGTCACGCCCTCATCGTAGGCG
This sequence comes from Kocuria sp. CCUG 69068, assembly GCF_020833785.1. NCBI lineage: Bacteria > Bacillati > Actinomycetota > Actinomycetes > Micrococcales > Micrococcaceae > Kocuria > Kocuria sp. CCUG 69068. The sequence goes on along the minus strand of NZ_PDDL01000177.1, from coordinate 1,376 downwards.
GCACACCCGGCGACAGCCGCACCGTATACTAGTATCTGATCCGCAAATTAAATGGGCAGGTGAGCTCCGTGCACGCATCCGCACGCCCCCGGGGACGGACGTCCTGGCACCGCCGGGCCGGCAGACCGGTCCGTCTGTGGATGGCGGCCCTGCTCCTCGTCGTGCTCTTCCACCGCTGGCTCCCGGAGACGCGGTGGCTGCTGGTGCACCTCGTCACCCTGGGGCTCGTGACCAACTCGGTCCTGGTGTGGTCACAGCACTTCACCGACTCCCTGCTGAAGAACCGGGTGCCCGACGACGCCCGGGGTCGGCAGCTGGCCCGGATCGGGCTGCTCAACGCCGGCACCGTGCTGCTCGTCGTGGGACTCCTCACCGGCTGGTACGTGCTGGTGCTCGTCGCCTCGACCGCCGTGGGCGCCGCGGTGGCCTGGCACGGGGCGGCCCTGCTCCGGCAGCTGCGCACGGCGCTGCCGTCCCGGTTCGCCGTCACCGTGCGCTACTACGTGGTCGCGGCCTTCCTGCTGCCGGTGGGCGCGGTCCTCGGCGCGCTCCTGGCCACCGGTCCCGCCGGCGCCTGGCACGCGCGCCTGCTCCTCGCCCACGAGGTCACCAACGTCCTGGGCTTCGTGGGCCTGACCGTCGCCGGGACCGCGCTCACCCTGTGGCCCACGATCCTGCGCACGCGCATGCCGGAGCTCTCCACCCGGGTCAGCACCGCGGCGCTGCCCGTGCTGACCGGGGGGCTGGTGCTCACCGGGACGGCGGCACTGGCCGGGTCCCCCGTGCTCGCCGCGGCGGGCCTGGCGGTCTACGCGGCGGGGCTGGGCGCCGTGGTCGCGGTCATGGCCCGGACCGCGGTGCGGGCCCGTCCCTCCGACTACGCAGGCTGGTCCGTGGCCGCCGGCGTCCTGTGGTGGACGGTCACCGTGGTGGCTGCCGTCCTCGTGGTGGCCCTGCACGGCTTCGACGCGGCGGCGCTGGGACAGCTGACCGTCCCGTTCGTGGCCGGCTTCCTGGTACAGGTGCTGCTGGGGGCCATGACCTACCTCCTGCCGGTGACCATGGGGGGAGGGCCGGCGACCGTGCGGGCGGCCCACCGGGCCATCAACCGCGCCGGGACGTTCCGCGTGGTGGTCGTCAACCTGTGCGTGCTGCTCTTCGCGCTCCCACCGGGCGCGGTGCCCTCCTGGGTCCGGGCCGTGGTCTCCGTCCTGGGCGCGGCGGCGCTCTTCGCGTTCGTCCCGCTCATGGTCTCCGCCGCCCGGACCTCGCTGGCGGGGCGCCGGACGGCCATGGCCCGCCGGGCCGGGGAGCCGGTGCCCATGTCGGAGGCCGTCGCCCCCGCCGCGCCTCCGCGGCCGGCCCGCGAGGCGCTG
>NZ_PDDL01000176.1:0-4250 GCF_020833785.1 Kocuria sp. CCUG 69068 | reverse complement strand
TGCCCGGCCGGTCCGGCCGGCCCGTCGAGGCCCAGCTCCTCCAGCACGCGCACCCAGGACAGCACGCAGGACGCGGCGTCGAACAGGGCCTGTGCCCCGCGCAGCACCGCGGCGGCGGCGGGGTCCTCCAGCGGGCCCCGGGAGAGGGCGTCGTAGCGCCGGAGCAGCTCCGCCCGCAGCGGGTCGAGCGCACGGGGCGGCCGGGCCCGCAGGGCCTCGCGCCGGGCCAGGGTCGAGGTGAGCTGCCACTGCGCCGGGCGGGTCAGGAGGCGGGACAGCAGGTCGGCGTCGGTCCGGGCCCGGTAGCGCAGGTAGGCCCGGCGCCGCTCCTCGAGGGAGGCCTCGTCCCAGCCCCCGATCAGCGCCGCGAGCGGGTGCAGGCGGCCGCCGGCCACGAGCTGGGCGTCCAGGTAGTCGGACAGGGCCAGGACCTCGTCGTCGTCCGACTCCCGCCGCGGCAGCCGGGAGACCGTGGCGGCGAGCGTGCCCACGAGCCGCGGCAGGTCGCGCACGAAGGGCACGGCACGCTCGCGGTGCGGTGGGTCCGGGTCGAGGTACAGCAGGGCCCGGTCGGCGTGCCGCAGGGACGTCCTGGTGCGCGCGGCCTCCAGGGCCCGGTCGATGGGGATGTTGTCGAACACCCCGCCGTCGACCACGTGGTAGGGCAGCTCCGCGGGGTCGCGGTGCGCGCCGAACGCATGGCTCAGATCCGGGCGCCCGGCCGCCGGGCCAGGGGCGCCCCGCGGGCCCGGGGTCGGGGCGGACCACACCGAGGCCGGCTCGAAGGCGCCGGGGAAGGAGGACGTCGCCCGGGCGGCGTAGGCCAGCCGGGACAGCGCGGCCGCGGCCTGCTCGGGGGCCGTGTCCCGCCCCGGGATGTCGTTGTCCAGGGACGGGCCGGGGGAGCCCGGCTCCGGGGAGGAGAAGTGGAAGTCGCTGCGCCCCTCCGCCGACGCGCTGTAGGGGGAGGGGTCGCTGTCCAGGACCGTCGCGGAGAGCTCGACCGTGACGTGCTCGGCCACCAGGTCCGGGTGGTGCTCCGGGCTGCCCCGGAGCGCCTGGAGCGCCTCCAGCAGCCGGGGCCACAGGTAGTCGTCGCCGCGCAGCAGGGAGTCCACGGGGTGCCGTCCGAGCGGGTGCAGCAGCCGGCCGAGGGCGCCGTGCTCCGCCCAGATCCGGCCGAGGGCGTCCAGGTCGGAGCCCGCGCGCTGGGCCACGGCGTGCACCACGCCGTTGAGCCCGCCGGCGCTGGCCCCGGCGAGGAGGTCGATGTCCACCCGGTCGTAGCCGGCGTCCGCCAGCAGCTGCGCGTACACCGCCGCCCGCTCCTCGAGCGCCGGGTCCGGGGTCTCGGCGGGGTGCAGGAGGTAGGCGCGCAGCGCTCCGCGGCCGTCCCGGTGGATCCGGATCCGGCGCAGGATGTCGAGTTCGGCCACCGCGCCGCCGATCCACACGGCGAGGCTCACGCCGCCGCGCATGGCGAGGGCGAGGCGGAGGGTGCGGCCGAACGCCGGCGCCTGCCCGGCGGTCGCCCCGGCCAGCCCCCGGGACGGCGGCAGGAGGGTCAGCGGCAGGCCCGGGGGCTCACCCGACAAGGGCCGCGAACGCCCGCCCCGGCCCGGGCCGGCGGGTCAGGTCGTGCCGGAGGTCCTCGAGTGCCCCCCGCCGCTCGTGGCCGTCGTCGAGCAGCTCGGCCACGGCGTCCCGCACCTCGGCGGCCGACAGGGCGTTGGGGTCGAGCACTGTCCCGAGCCCCGCCGCCTCGAGAGCCGCCGCCCCGGCGAACTGGTCCGTGGACATCGGCAGCAGCAGCAGGGGCACCCCGGCGGTGAGCGCCTCGGTCACGCTGTTGTTCCCGCCGTGGGAGACCGCGACGCTCGCGCGGCGCAGCAGGGTGACCTGCGGCAGGGTTCCGCGCACGAGCCAGGACTCCGGGACCGGGCCCAGCTCGGCGGGCCGGGTCGCCCCGGCCGCGAGGGCGACCCGCACGTCCAGGCCGCGGAGGGCCTCCGCGACCCGGGCGAGCACGTCCCCGCGCACGGACAGGAAGCTGCCGAGGCTGATGTAGACGATCGGGCGGTCCGAGCCGGCCAGCCACGCGGCCACCTCGGGGTCCTCGGCCTCCTCCCGGACGGCCGAGCCCAGGAACGTGTGCTCGGGCAGCGCCCGGGTCCGGTGCTCGTCGTGGAGCTCGCCCGGGTAGTTGAGCAGGAGGTCGTCGCCGGTCTCCGCGAAGGCGTCGGCGCTCGCCGGGGTGCCGGGGGCGATCTGCTGCAGGGCCTCGTTCCACTGCTCCGTGAACTCGTCCCGCACGGAGGAGCACAGCCGGTGCAGCGCCTCCAGCTCGGCCGGGGACGGGCGCAGCCGGCCGGGCCAGGCGGGCGGGTGCCCGTAGACCTCGTCGGCCACCGTCAGGGCCGAGGGGTGGCCCAGGACCACGTCGGCGTGCCGGATCCCGGAGCCGGTCAGGGCCAGACGCGCCGCGAAGGCGAGGTGGTCCACGACCACCTGGTCCGGCCGGACGCGGTCCACCACGTCCTGGACGCGCCGGGCGGTGCCCAGCGGGTCCCAGAGCAGGTCGTCGCGCCGGGCCCGGGCCTGGAAGGCCAGGGTCTCCGCGGGGCCGCGGCGGGTGGCGGCGAAGAACCCGCGCAGTGCGTCGTCCTCCCCGGGGGGCTGCTCCTCGGCCCGGATGACCCCGGGGTTGGAGCCGCGGCCCAGCGGCAGGATCTCGACCTCGAAGCCGAAGCCCCGGGCGATGGCGGCGGTCGCCGGACCGGTGGCCACGACCACCCGCTCCCCGGCGTCCCGCCACGCGGTGGCCAGGGTCGCGAGGGGGAACAGGTGGGAGGCGTAGTCCGGGCTGATCACGAGCAGGGTCACGGGGTGGGGCTCCTGTCGGCCGTGTGCGCCACGGCGTCGTCGTAGACGGAGGTGAGGGCGGTCGCCATCCCCTCGATGCTGAAGCGGTCGCGGACCATGGCGCGGGCCGCGTCGGCGGTGCGCTCCGCGTCGGGGCGCGCCGCCAGGTCGAGGGCCCGGGCCACGGCCCGGGCCAGCGCGGCGGGGTCGCCGGTGTCGACGAGGACGCCGGTGACGCCGTCGGCAACGAAGGTGGCCGGCCCGCCGGCGTCGGGCGCCACGACCGGCAGCCCGGTGGCGAGGGCCTCGACCAGCGCCACGCCGAACTCCTCCTTGAGGCTCGCGCAGACGTAGACGCCGGCGGGGGAGGACAGGCCTGGCCGGCCCCGGCGCACCGCGGCGAGCCAGGCGGCCACGGTGGCGTGGGGACGGTGGCCGGCCAGAAGCAGGCCGGCGGTAGCGGCCTCGGCCCGGGGGAGGGCGGCGTCGATCCGGGTGAGCTGCTCCCGCTCGTCGGCGGAGGGGGAGACGAGGTCCCCGCCCACGACGAGGAGGTTGCAGCGGCCCCGCAGCCCGGCGTCCCGGGCCCAGGCCTCGACGAGCGTGGCCGTGCCCTTCACACGGTGCAGGCGGCCCACCGTGACCACGAGCGGCAGCCCGCGCCGGGCGGCGGGCAGGGCCGCGAGCACGGTGTCGAGCTCCGCGAGGTGCGCTCCGGCACCGGTGCGCACCTGCTGGGCGGCACGGTCCACGGCACCCAGGTCGATGCCCTCCGGCACCACCGTGCACCGCCCGGGCTCGTCCAGGTCCACGTCGAGCAGCTCGCGGGCGTCCCGGGCCAGGTCCGGGCGGGGGAAGAGCACCAGGTGCTCCGCCCGCGCCGCGAGGTGGGCGAGCAGGCGTACGCGGAACCACAGGTGCTCCACGCCGTCGGCCGCGCCGAAGCCGGCCCGGGTCAGGGTGCCGGCGCGCTCGCGGGCGGCGACGAGCGCGTGCGGATCGGGGGCCATCGTGAGCACCCACGGGATGCCGAGCTCCGCGGCCACCGCCGCGGCCGCCATCGAGCCGACGTCTGCCATGCGCAGGTGCAGCACGTCCACGGGGCCGGCCCGGCGCAGCACGCGCCGCAGCCCCCGTTCCGCGGCCACCCGCCGCGGCCAGGCGTCCGCCATGTGCACCGGGGGGCCGGTGAAGGGGACGACGCTGAAGACGTGCCTTGCCCCCGCCGGACGGGCCGTCGCCGCCCGCGCCTCGTCGTGGGTGCCGCGGGTCGCGCAGCCCGTCGGGGTGGTCGATGCGCAGGCCGTCGACGAGGCCCTCGTCGATCCACCGCTTGATCTCCGCGTGGGACTCCTCGAAGACCTCCGGGTCCTCGACGCGCACGCCCG
>NZ_PDDL01000175.1:0-4226 GCF_020833785.1 Kocuria sp. CCUG 69068 | reverse complement strand
AACGTGGGACATGAAGGCCTCCGGTGGGTGAAGCGGTGAACTAGACAGCTCCACTTCACTACCGGAGGCCTTCCCGTGTCAGCCCGACTCACCGCCTTGCGGCGGGACAACCTCCCTGGACATCACATCTAAGCGCTCCGCGTCCGTGCGTACCCGGACGGTTCCGGACCGGTGCGCACGGAGGCGTCGGCCGGGGCGGCCGCGTCCGTGGCGGGTCGGAGGGGGCCGGTACGGTGGGAGCCATGTCCTCGCCCTCAGGCCCCGCCGGCCCCACCGACCAGCTGCCCCTGTTCGACGCCGCCCCGCTGCGCGCGCCGAGGCCCGCCCCGCCCGCGCCGGACGACGCCGCGGAGCAGGACGTGCTCTTCGACCTCGAGGGGTCCGCGGGCGCCCCGGGGGCGTCCCCCGCGTGGACCGAGGGTCCGCGCGCTTCCTTCGACCTCGAGACGACCGGCCGTGACCCGCACACGGCCCGCATCGTCACGGCGTCCGTCGTGCGCACCGACGCCGCGGGCGCCGTGACGGACGAGTGGGAGTGGCTGGCGGACCCGGGGGTGGAGATCCCCGAGGAGGCGGCCGCCGTGCACGGGGTGAGCACCGAGCGGGCCCGCGCCGAGGGCCGGCCCGCCGCGGAGGTGGTCGCGGAGATCGCGGGCGTCCTGGCCGGCCTCTTCGCCGCGGGCACGCCCGTGCTGGTGTTCAACGCCTCCTACGACTTCACGGTCCTCGCCCACGAGGGCCGGCGCCACGGGGTGGAGGTCCCGCAGCCCTTCCCGGTGCTGGACCCCTACGTCCTCAACAAGCAGGTGCACCGGTACCGGCGCGGCAAGCGCACCCTCGGGGCGCTGTGCGAGGAGTACGGGGTCGAGCTCACCGCGGCGCACACCTCGGCGGCGGACTCGGTCGCGACGGAGCGGCTCGCGGTGCTGATGGCCCGCCGCTTCCCGGAGCTGGTGCGCCCGGCGGCCGCGCTGCACGCCGACCAGGTGGGGTGGGCGGCCGAGCAGGCCGCGAGCCTCCAGGAGTACTTCCGCCGGACCCGCCCGGACGCGGTGGTCGACGGCGCCTGGCCGCTCCGCCGTCCCGAGGACGCCTGAGCGCTCCCCGGGACGGCGGCCGGCCGGGTCCCGGCGGCCGTGGTCAGGCGGCCGGCCGGGCCTCGGCGGCCGCGCGCGCCGCGGCCGGCAGGGCGGAGACGATCCGGTCCATCGCGGCGTCGTCGTGCGCGGCGGAGAGGAACCACGCCTCGAACACCGACGGGGGCAGGTAGACGCCCTGGTCGAGCATCGCGTGGAAGAACGCCGGGTAGCGGAACGTCTCCTGCGCCTTGGCCTGCGCGTAGTCGTGCACGCCGGCGGCGGAGGTGCCGAAGGCCACCGAGAACAGGTTGCCGGCCGACTGGATCGAGTGGTCGACCCCGGCCTCGGTCAGCGCCGCGCGCACCGCCTCCTGCAGCTGCGCCGAGCGCCGGTCGACGGTCTGGTAGGCGATCCGGTCCGCGGTGCGCAGGGTCGCCGCGCCCGCGGCCATCGCCACGGGGTTCCCGGACAGGGTTCCGGCCTGGTACACGGGCCCGAGGGGCGCCAGGTGGTTCATGACCGCGGCCCGCCCGCCCACGCCGGCGACCGGCAGCCCGCCGCCGATGACCTTCCCGAACATGAACAGGTCGGGCTCCCAGCCGTCCTCGCCCGCGGCGGTGAGACCCCAGTAGCCGGCCTCGTGCACGCGGAACCCGGTCAGCACCTCGTCGAAGATCATCAGCGCCCCGTGCTCGCGCGTGAGCCGGCGCAGGCCCGCGTTGAAGCCCTCGCCGGGGGTGACCACACCCATGTTGGCGGGCGCGCCCTCGGTGATGACGGCGGCGATCCGGCCGGGGTGGGCGGCGAAGGCCTCCTCCACGGCGGCGAGGTCGTTGTAGGGCAGCACCAGGGTCTCGGCCGCGGTGGCCGCGGTGACCCCGGCGGAGCCGGGCAGGGCGAGGGTCGCCACGCCGGAGCCCGCCTCGGACAGCAGGGAGTCCACGTGCCCGTGGTAGCACCCGGCGAACTTCACGACGAGGTCCCGGCCGGTCACGCCGCGCGCCAGGCGGATCGCGGTCATGGCCGCCTCGGTCCCGGTCGAGACCATGCGCAGCTCGTCGATCGCGCCGATCCGCTCGACCACGAGTTCGGCCAGCTCGGTCTCCCCGCGGGTCGTGGCCCCGAAGGACAGGCCGCGCTCCACGGCCTCGTGCACGGCCTCGATGACGGCCGGGTGGGAGTGCCCGACGAGGGCGGGCCCCCACGAGCTGACGAGGTCGACGTACTCGCGGCCGTCGACGTCGGTGAGGTACGGGCCCTTGGCCGCGGTGATGAAGGGCGGGGTGCCGCCCACGGACGCGAAGGCCCGCACCGGGGAGTTGACCCCGCCGGGCATGACCTTGCGCGCGCGGTCGAAGAGTTCCTGGGAAACGCTCATGGGTTTGTCTGCTTCCTTCCGCCGGGGGTGCCGGCTCGGGGGACGGTGGGGGTCAGGAGAGGCCGTTCTCCTCGCGGAACCAGTCCGCGAGCTCGACGGCGAAGTAGGTGAGCACGGAGTCGGCGCCCGCGCGGCGGATGGACAGCACGGACTCCTGGATCGCGGCCCGGCGGTCGATCCAGCCGTTGGCGGCGGCGGCCTCGATCATGGCGTACTCGCCGGAGATCTGGTACGCGGAGACGGGCACCGGGGAGACCTCGGCCACGTCGCGGAGGATGTCGAGGTAGCTCATGGCCGGTTTGACCATGACCATGTCGGCGCCCTCGTCCAGGTCCAGCTGCAGCTCGTGCAGCGCCTCCCGGCGGTTGGCGGGGTCCATCTGGTAGCTGCGGCGGTCGCCCTGCAGCTGGGAGTCCACGGCCTCGCGGAACGGGCCGTAGAACGCGGAGGAGTACTTCGCGGAGTAGGCCAGGACGGCGACGTCGGGGTGCCCGGCCTCGTCGAGGGCGGAGCGGATCACGCCGACCTGGCCGTCCATCATGCCGGAGGGCCCGAGCACGTGGGCGCCCGCCTCGGCCTGGGCCACGGCCATCCGGCCGTAGATCTCCAGGGTCGCGTCGTTGTCCACGGTCCCGTCCTCGGCCAGGACGCCGCAGTGCCCGTGGTCGGTGAACTCGTCCAGGCACAGGTCGGCCATGACGACGAGGTCGTCGCCGACCTCGGCGCGCACGGCGCGCAGCGCCCGGTTCAGGATGCCCTCGGGGTCGCACCCGGCGCTGCCCTCGGGGTCCCGCTCGGCGGGCACGCCGAAGATCATGAACCCGCCGAGGCCCTTGGCCACGGCCTCGGCGGCGGCGCGCCGGAGCGAGTCCATGGAGTGCTGGACGACCCCCGGCATGGAGCCGAGCGGGGCGGGCTCGGCGAGGCCCTCGCGGACGAACACGGGCAGGATGAGGTCGGACGGATGGACCCTGGTCTGCGCGGCGAGCCGGCGCACGGCCGGGGTGGTGCGCAGGCGGCGGGGGCGGGACACCAGGTCGTAGCGGGGAATTCGGTGGGTCACGGAGTTCGTCTCCTCGGTCGCAGGGATCGGTGTCGTCGGGATCGGTGTGGTCGGTGCGGCCGGCGGCGGAGCCGCCGCCGTCGGGGTCGGGGCGGGCGCCCCCGCGGCCGCCCGGGAGGCCGCGGGGGCGGTGAGGGCCCGGGCGAGTGCGTCGCGGATCCCCTCCGGGGTGGGCAGGGACGCGGCCACGGACGGCAGGCCGCGCTCGGCGGCGGCGCGTCTCGTCGGCTCGCCGATGGCCACGAGGACGGTGCCGGCCAGGACGGCGGGGTCGTCGCGCACGAGCTCGGCGAGGTGGGACGGCGCCGTGAGCACCACGGCGTCGGCCTCGCCCGCGGCCAGGACCTGCAGCAGGTCGGACCGGTGGAGCTCGGCCACGCGCCCGTCCACGCCGCGGTCCGTGTCGTCGTCCGTGCCGTCGACCGCGTCGTCGTCCGTGCCGTCGGCCTCTCCCTGGGCCGCGGCCCGCCGCACGAGGGGCGCGGGCGCCGGCCAGGGCACGGTCTCGTAAGCCGTGGCCGTCAGCACCCCGTACCCCCGCGCGGTCAGACCGGTCTCGAGGGTGGGCCGGGCCCGGGCGGAGAGCGGCAGCAGGACGGTGCCGGGAGCCGGCTCCGGCGGCCAGTCGGCGAGCAGCCCGGCGGCCGAGTGCACCGCGCCGGGCACGAGGTCCGGCCGCAGCCCGGCCGCCGTGAGGGCCGCGGCC
>NZ_PDDL01000174.1:0-4321 GCF_020833785.1 Kocuria sp. CCUG 69068 | reverse complement strand
CCGGCCTCCGTCGCGGACGCCGCCCGGTGGGCGGCCCTGCCGCGCTCCGCGGTGCGCGCTGCGCTGGCGGGGGCCGACGGTGTCGTGGCGGTGCACGACCGCGCCGGCCGCGAGCTGTGGTGCGCCACCGAGGTGCTCGAGGGCCCCGCACCCGGCGGGCGCCGCGCCGCCGGGGTCTTCCTGCTGCCGCCCTTCGACGAGTACGTCCTGGGCTACGGGGACCGCTCCCACGTGCTGGCCCCGGCCCACGCGGCCCGGATCGTCCCCGGCGGCAACGGGGTCTTCAAGCCCACCCTCGTGGCGGGCGGGCGGATCGTGGGGACCTGGGGGCGCGTGCGCCGCGCCGGTGGAGCCGAGCTCGTGCTCGACCCGTTCGAGGAGCTCTCGGCGGCCCGCCGCAAGGCCGCCGAGCGGGCCTTCGCGCGGTTGCCGGCGCTCTGAGCCGAGACGAAGCCGGTATGGGTCCGGGGGCCCGGGAGGTGGTCCGGCTCACCCGGCGCTCGATAGGGTGAGGCCATGATCAACCCCGCCCGCCTGCACTCGGACCTCTCCCGCCTCGGCCGCGAGACCGAGATGTTCCTGGCCACCACCGCGTCCCTGTCCGAGGACGAGCTGGCCGCCCCCTCGCTGTGCGAGGGATGGCGCCGCGCCGACGTCGTCGCCCACCTCGCCTCCAACGGGCGCGCCCTCGTCAAGCTCGTCGACTGGGCCGTGACCGGGCAGGAGCAGGCCCCCTACGCCTCGATGGAGGCCCGGAACCAGGACATCGCCGAGCTGGCCGCCCTGCCCCGCCAGGAGCTGGTCGAGAAGGCGCGCGAGTCGGCCGCCTACTTCGCCGAGCAGGCCCAGCGGCTGACCGGTGAGCTCGCGGTCGAGGAGGTGCACCTGCACGGCAAGGTGATCCCCGCTACCTCGATCGTGGCGCTGCGCATCGCCGAGGTCGTCGTCCACCACCACGACCTCGACACCGCCTGGACCATCGAGGAGGCCGACCCCGACTCGCTGCTCAACGCCCTCGAGGCCGCCGTGCGCACCATGCGCGCCAAGGGCGCCCCCGGCATGACGCTGGTGACGGAGGAGCGCGACGAGTGGGTGATCGGCGACGGCGCCCTGCGCGTCGAGTCCGACCGGGAGGGCCTGCTCGAGTGGCTGGCCCGCGGCGACGGCGAGAACGTCGAGGCCGACGGCCCGCTGCCGGTGCTGCCCTCCTGGTGACCGGACGCCCCGTGCGCAGCTGGTGGCTCGCGGCGCTCGTCGTGCTCGCGACCGGCGCCGCCGCCGCCGTCCGGCTCGGGCGCGGCGAGCTCGGCGAGGCGACGATCGCCGTGCTCGCCGGCGCCGTGGCCGTCGCGCTGTGCTCCCCGCTGGTCTTCCCGCGCCGGGGCGCCGCCCCGGACGCGGTGACCGTCTACTACCGCCCCGGCTGCGGTTACTGCCTGCGCCTGCGTGCGTCCCTGGGCTCCCGCGCCAGGCGCGCCCGCTGGGTGGACATCTGGGCGGACCCGGACGCCGCCGCCTACGTGCGCTCGGTCAACGGGGGCGACGCGACGGTGCCGACCGTCGTCGTCGACGGCGTCCCGCACACGAACCCTTCCCCCGCCACGGTCCGGGCGGCGCTGGAGCACCGGGCCTGACCGGACCCCCGGCGCGCTCCACGTCCCCGGACGGATCGGCGCCCGCCCCGGGACGGGGACGAGGCGCCGCGCCGGACGGGCGGACGGGGGGAGTCGGCGGGGTCACAGCCGCCCGGGGTGCCGTCGGGGCGGCGCCGCGGGGTAGAATGGTCTACGGCCCGCTGAGCGGGCGCTCCCGCCCGGGTCCCTCCGGGTGCGCGGCGGCGCCCCGGCCGCACCCATCGGGAGGGCTGCACCTCCCCCCGCATCTCCACCCGAAGAGAGACCCACGCGTATGCCTGTCACCTCCACCACCGCCCAGCGCGCCGACCTCCGCAACGTGGCCATCGTGGCCCACGTCGACCACGGCAAGACCACCATCGTGGACGCGATGCTCCAGCAGACGCACGCGTTCTCCGCCCACGGTGAGGTCGAGGAGCGCGTGATGGACTCCGGTGACCTGGAGCGCGAGAAGGGGATCACGATCCTCGCCAAGAACACCACGGTGTTCTACGACGGTCCCTCCGCCGAGGGGGAGACCATCACCATCAACGTCATCGACACCCCCGGCCACGCCGATTTCGGCGGCGAGGTCGAGCGCGGCCTGTCCATGGTCGACGGCGTCGTGCTGCTCGTGGACGCCTCCGAGGGCCCGCTGCCGCAGACCCGCTTCGTGCTGCGCAAGGCCCTCGAGGCCAAGCTCCCCGTGATCCTCGTGGTCAACAAGGTCGACCGCCCGGACGCCCGGATCGAGGAGGTCGTGCACGAGTCCATGGACCTGCTGCTGGGCCTGGCCTCGGACATCTCCGAGGACGAGCCGGACCTGGACCTGGACGCCGTCCTGGACGTGCCCGTGGTCTACGCCGCGGGCCGTGACGGCCGGGCCTCCCTGACGCAGCCCGAGAACGGCGGCCTGCCGGACAACGAGGACCTCGAGCCGCTGTTCGCGACCATCATCAAGCACGTCCCCGCGCCCTCCTACGACCCCGAGGGCGTGCTCCAGGCGCACGTGACCAACCTGGACGCCTCCCCGTTCCTGGGCCGTCTCGCCCTGCTGCGCATCTTCAACGGCACCCTCAAGAAGGGCCAGACCGTGGCCTGGGCGCGCGCCAACGGCGAGCTCAAGAACGTGCGGATCTCCGAGCTGCTGGCCACCAAGGGCCTGGACCGCGTCCCGGCCGACTCCGCCGGCCCCGGCGAGATCGTGGCCGTGGCCGGGATCGAGGACATCACCATCGGCGAGACCCTCACCGACCCGGAGAACCCGCAGCCGCTGCCCCTGATCACGGTGGACGACCCCGCGATCTCCATGACCATCGGCATCAACACCTCCCCGCTGGCCGGCCGCACCAAGGGCACCAAGGTCACCGCCCGCCAGGTCAAGGACCGCCTCGACAAGGAGCTCGTCGGCAACGTCTCGCTCAAGGTGCTCCCCACCCAGCGCCCCGACGCCTGGGAGGTCCAGGGCCGCGGCGAGCTGGCCCTGGCGATCCTGGTGGAGCAGATGCGCCGCGAGGGCTTCGAGCTGACCGCGGGCAAGCCCCAGGTCGTGACCAAGACCGTCGACGGCAAGGTGCACGAGCCCTACGAGCACATGACGATCGACGTCCCCGACGAGTTCCTCGGCGCCGTGACCCAGCTGATGGCCGGGCGCAAGGGCCGCATGGAGGCCATGGCCAACCACGGCACCGGCTGGGTGCGGATGGAGTTCAAGGTCCCCGCCCGCGGGCTGATCGGCTTCCGCACCCGGTTCCTCACCGAGACCCGCGGCGCCGGCATCGCGTCCTCCTACGCCGACGGCTACGAGCCGTGGGCCGGGGACATCGAGTACCGCACCAACGGCTCGATGATCGCCGACCGCGCCGGCGTGGTCACCCCGTTCGCCATGATCAACCTGCAGGAGCGCGGGTCCTTCTTCGTGGAGCCCACCTCCGAGGTCTACCAGGGCATGATCGTGGGCGAGAACTCCCGTGCCGACGACATGGACGTGAACATCACGAAGGAGAAGAAGCTCACCAACATGCGTGCGGCCTCCTCCGACACCTTCGAGAACCTCACGCCCCCGCGCAAGCTGACCCTCGAGGAGTCCCTCGAGTTCGCCCGCGAGGACGAGTGCGTGGAGGTCACCCCGGACGCCATCCGCATCCGCAAGGTGATCCTCGACGCCAACGAGCGGATGAAGGCGCACCGGGCCCGGGCCCGCGCCTGACCCCGGACCGCAGCAGCACCGCGCAGCAGGCCCGGCCGTGACCCAGCCCGTCCCGTACTACCCCGAGCAGGGCGTCCTCGTGCGCGAGGACGCCCTGCCGGGGCTGCTGCCCCCGGGCCTGCGCCCAGAGGACGCCCGGCTCCTGTTCGTGCACGCCCACCCCGACGACGAGTCCATCGCCACCGGCGCCACCATGGGCCGCTACGCGGAGCTCGGCGCGCGGGTCGTGCTGCTCACCATGACCCGCGGCGAGCGCGGCGAGGTCATCCCCGAGCCGCTGCACGCCCTCGAGGTCGGCCGGCCGGGGTGCACCGACGACGGCACGGCCCTGGGCCGCCACCGGGTCGGCGAGCTCGACGCCGCCGCGGCCCGCCTGGGCGTGGCCGAGCGCTTCTTCGCGGGGGAGCCCCCCGCCCTGGACCCCGCCGTGGGCTTCGCCGGCGGCACGGGCCACTACCACGACTCCGGCATGTCCTGGGGCCCGGACGGGGCGCGCAGG
>NZ_PDDL01000173.1:0-4327 GCF_020833785.1 Kocuria sp. CCUG 69068 | reverse complement strand
CGGCGCAGGCGCAGGCCGTGCTGCGGCTGCTGGGCCGGATCGTGGCGGAGCGCAGCGACGCGGAGTGGCGCGTGGTCGACCTGCTCGTGCCGGGGGCCCGCGGCCAGCAGAAGGCCGTGGCCGCCGAGCTCGGCATCTCCCCGCAGGCGGTCTCCAAGGCGGTGGCCCGCTCCCTGTGGCAGGAGGAGCAGGACGCCCGGCCCGCGGCGGCCCGGCTGCTGGGCCTGTGCGAGCCGGCCCGGGGCGGCCCGGCGGGCGGGGCTCAGGGCTCGACGATGAACCCCTCGGAGATCATCCACTCGTAGGCGACGTCGGCCGGGTCCCGCCCCTCGACGTCCACCTGCCGGTTGAGCTCCTGCATCACGTCGTCGGTGAGCGCCGCGGCGATCGGCTCCAGGACCTGCTCGAGCGCGGGGAACTCGTCCAGCAGCTCCGTGCTGAAGACGGGGGCGGCGTTGTAGGCGGGGAAGAACTGCCGGTCGTCCTCGAGCACGGTCAGGTCCAGGGCCGGGATGCGGCCGTCCGTGGAGAAGACCTCCCCGAAGTTGCACTCCCCGTCGTCGGTCGCCGAGTAGATCGCGCCGGTGTCGTAGATGCCGATGTTGCCCTCGGGCACCTCGCTGCCGCGGTCCAGGCCGTAGTGGGCCAGCAGGGGGGTCATCCCGTCGCTGCGGGAGTTGAACTCCGACTCCACGCAGAACGTCCGCTCGGCCACCGGCAGGTCCGCGATGTCCGAGACGGTCGCCAGGTCGTTGGCCTCGGCGTACTCGGAGCGCACGGCCATGGCGTAGGTGTTGTTGAGGGCCGCCGGGGCTCCCCACGTCAGCCCGTTGCCGAGGTCCTCCTCGTACACGGCCCGCCACTGCTCCTGCTGGTCCGGGATGCCCTCCGCCCGCCCGAGGTAGGTCAGCCAGGCCGTGCCGGTGTACTCGAAGGTGAGATCGGCGTCCCCGGAGAGCATGAGCTCGCGCACCGGCTGGGACCCGGGCACGTTGGTGATGTCCTCGGTCTCGAAGCCGGCGGCCTGCACCGCGAGCACCCCGATCTTGCCGAGGATCAGCTGCTCGGTGAAGTTCTTGGACGTCACCCGCACCTCGGTCCCCTCCGCGCCCTCGACGGGCCGGATGGAGCCGGGCGCGGCGTCGGGCACGTAGGCCGTGGACGGCTCGAGCCCGCAGCCGGTCAGCAGCAGGCCGGCGCAGGAGAGCAGCAGGGCGCCGCCGGCGGCGCGGGAGGTTCTCATCGCAGTCCCTTCGGCCGCGCGACGTGCTCCACGACACGGCCGACCCAGTCGATGGCGAGGGCGAGCAGCGCCACGAGGATCGAGCCGGCGATCAGCACCCGCACGAGGTTGAGGTTGACCCCGGTGGTGATCAGCAGCCCGAGCCCGCCGCCGTTGATGAACGTGGCGAGGGTCGCGGTGCCGACCACCAGGATCAGGGCGGTGCGCACGCCGGCCAGCATGACGGGCACGGCCAGGGGCAGCTCGACCCGGAACAGGACCGCGGCGGCGCTCATCCCCATGCCCCGGCCCGCCTCGACGAGGCTGCGGTCCACCCCGTCGAGGCCCACCATCGTGTTCTTCAGGACGGGCAGGATCGCGTAGACGATCAGGGCGACCACGGCCGCCCGGAAGCCGAAGCCGAACCAGAAGGCGAACAGGACGACGAGGCCCACCGCCGGGGCGGCCTGGCCGACGTTCGCCAGCGCGATGACCGGGCCCGTGAGGAAGCGCAACGGTCTGCGGGTCAGGAGGATGCCGACCGGGATCGCGATGAGCAGGACCACCACCGTGGCCACGACCGTCAGCTGCAGGTGCTCCAGGGTCAGGGCCCACAGCGATGCGGGGCTCAGGGTCACGGCCTCCGTCTCGGTGAGCTCCGCCGTGGTCAGCCAGAGCACGAGCAGGCCCAGCGCCGCGAGGATCGCCACGGGCTGCAGGAGCAGGCCCTTCCAGGTGCGCTGGTCCGGGTCGGCCGCGGCCGGGCGTGACACGGGGTCGTCGGCGGGCTCCGGCTCCGCGGCGGCGGGGCGCTCGGTCTGTGCGCTCATCGGTCCCCGCCTCCCGGGCTCGCGCTGACCGCGGGCATCTCACCCGTGTTGTGGCCGAGGGGCGCGTCCTCCGCGGCCACGGCCCGGCGGGCCTCGGTGATCGCGGCCATGACGGTCTCGACGTAGATGACGCCCTCGAACCGGTCCCGCGGCCCCACCACGAGCGCCGCCCCCGTGCTGGAGACGAGCATGGTGTCCAGCGCGTCGTTGAGCGTGGAACTCGTGCCGACGAGGGGCAGGCGGTCGTTGTGCTCCCCGGGAACGATCCCGAAGCGCTCGAGCTGACGGCGGGAGGGCCAGGACAGCGGCCGGCCGCGGTCGTCGACCACGACGACGTCCCGGGTGCCCGCCTCGTCGACCCGCCCGAGCACCGCCCGGACGTCCTCGCCGGGGCGGGTGGTCACGGCGGGGACGAGGTCGACCTCCCGGACCCGGGTGAGGGTGAGCTGCTTGAGCCCCGCGCCCGAGCCGATGAAGTCTTCCACGAACTCGTCCGCCGGTTCCGCCAGGACGCGCTCCGGGGCGTCGTACTGGACGATCCGGGCGCCCTCGTCGAAGACCGCGATCCAGTCGCCGAGCTTGACCGCCTCGTCGAAGTCGTGGGTCACGCACACGATGGTCTTCTGCAGCTCGTGCTGGATGTTGATGAGCTCGTCCTGGAGCCGCTGGCGGGTGATGGGGTCCACGGCCCCGAACGGCTCGTCCATGAGTAGCACGGGCGGGTCCGCGGCCAGGGCGCGGGCCACCCCGACGCGCTGCTGCTGGCCCCCGGAGAGCTCTCTCGGGTACCGGTCGCGGTAGACGGCCGGGTCGAGGGAGACGAGCTCGAGCAGCTCGTCCACGCGGGCGGCGATGCGCTGCTTGTCCCAGCCGAGCATCTTCGGGACCATGCCGATGTTGGTGGCCACGCTCATGTGCGGGAACAGCCCGCCGGCCTGGATCACGTAGCCGATGCCGCGGCGCAGCTCGTCGCCGTTCATCGAGGTCACGTCCTGGCCGTCGATGACGATCCGGCCCTCGGTGGGTTCGATGAGCCGGTTGATCATCTTCAGCGTGGTGGTCTTGCCGCAGCCGGAGGGGCCCACGAGCATGACGATGCTGCCCGCGGGGATCTCCAGCGTCAGGCCGTCGACCGCGGCCTTGGCCTGCCCGGGGTAGCGCTTGGAGACGTTCTCCAGCAGGATCCGGGCCCCGGTGACGGATGAGTCTGTACGGGGGGTGGTCACGGAGTCAGACACGGATACCTCGCGATGTGGTGAGCCGGCCGAGCAGCACGAGCAGCCCGTCCAGGATGAGTGCGACGACGATGACGGCCACGACGCCGGTGACGACCGACGCGAAGGAGTTGGCGCCCCCGAGCCGCGACAGGCCCGAGAAGATGAAGCCGCCCAGGCCGGGGCCGAGCACGTAGGCGGCGATGGCGGCCACGCCCATCACCATCTGCGCCGAGACCCGCATGCCGGCCTGGATGACCGGCCACGCCATCGGCAGCTCCACGCGCAGGAAGGTCGCCGCCCTGCTCATGCCGAGCCCGCGCGCCGCCTCAACGGTGGCCTGCGGGACCCCGGCGAGCCCCACGAGCGCGTTGCGCAGGACGGGGAGGACGGCGAAGAAGGTGACGACGACGACGGCGGGGGCCACCCCGAAGCCCAGCGGGGCGATCAGCAGGCCGATGAGCGCGAAGGACGGGATGGTCAGCCCCACGGCCGAGACGTTGTTGGCCACGGTCGTGAGCCGGGGCGAGCGGTAGCACAGCGCCGCGAGGGCCACCGCCAGGACCGTGGCCAGGACCAGGCACTGGACCACCAGGGAGAAGTGCTGCCAGCTGGCGAAGAGGATCTGTTCCCACCGGTCGGAGACGTACTCGATCACGGCACACCCTTCGGTCGTCGTCGATGACGTGGTCACCCGGCCTGGCAAGAAGGCTAGCACTCCGTTCGCATGGAGATGGCCCGGATCACACCTGCCCGAGCGCCGTCGGTGCTGTTGTCGGGCGGCGCGCCCGTTGGCAGACTCGGGGCATGACAGAGCCCCGGGACAGGTACGACGTGGTGGTGATCGGCGGTGGTCCGGTCGGCGAGAACGCGGCCGACCGCGTGGTGCGGGGCGGTCTGAGCGCCGCGCTCGTCGAGGCGGAGCTCGTGGGCGGGGAGTGCTCCTACTGGGCGTGCACGCCCTCGAAGGCGCTGCTGCGCCCGGGCGCGGCTCTCGAGGCCGCCCGCGGAGTGGCCGGGGCGGCCGAGGCCGTCACCGGCCCGCCGGACGCGGCGGCGGT
>NZ_PDDL01000172.1:0-4350 GCF_020833785.1 Kocuria sp. CCUG 69068 | reverse complement strand
CCGGCCGCGGCGGCCGCGCCGCCCGAGCCGAGTCAGGTGGTCCGCGTCGAGATCGGCCCGAGCCCCGTCGTCGGGGACCCCCGGACCGCCGACGCCCTCGACCTCGTGCCGGCCTCCCGGGTCGTCCCGGAGCCGGTCGCCTCGGTCACGGACCGCGGGCAGGGCCCGCTCGTGGCCGTGGGACTGGCCGTGCTCGCCCTCGTGGCCGCGTTCGTGGCGGGCCTGAGCCGCCGGCCCGATCCCGCCGACTGACCCGCGGGGCCCGGGCGCCCGTGCGGGTCAGTCGCCCTGGGAGGGCGGAACCCGCACGGAGAGCGCGCCCGGGAGGATCTCGGACTCGAACCCGTTGATCAGCCCGGTGCCGTCCCCGTCCATCTGGGACTCGATGGGCTCGTGGAACTCCACGCGCACCTTCTTCGCGGCGAAGAACTCGATCACGGGCAGGTCGCGCCGCTGCCGGAACACGACCTTGGCGGCCATCAGCGCCCACTCCAGCGTGCTGCGCGGGGACATCACCACGAGGTCCAGCAGGCCGTCGTTGATCTTCGCCTGCGGCACCAGGATCAGGCCCGCGGTGAGGATCCCGCAGTTGGCGGCCATCACGGAGCGGACGCGGCGGCTCTGCCACTCGCCGTCGTCGATCCGGAAGCGGGCCCACCGCGGGGGCGCGATCAGGTGCCGGACCCCGGCCTCCCCGTAGGCCGCCCAGCCGACCAGCTTCTTCAGCTCGTCCCGGGTGTCCGTCATGATCTGGGCGTCGAAGCCCGCCCCGCCCATGACGCAGAACGCGTGGTCCCCCACGGTCCCGTCCTCGAGCTCCACGCGGAACGTGGCCATGTCGATGGCCCGCTCCGCGCCGAAGAGCGCGATGTCCACGTTGCGGTGGGGATCGCCCAGGTCGGCGCCCAGGTTGCGGGCCAGGAGGTTGCCGGTGCCCAGCGGGATGAGGCCCAGCGGGGTGTCGTGGCCGACCAGCGCCTCCGCCACGGCCCGGACGGTGCCGTCGCCGCCGGCGGCGATGACGAGGTCGGCGCCCTGCTCGAGCGCCTCGCGGGTCATCGAGGAGCCCGGGTCGTCCTCCGCGGTCTCGTAGAACACGGGGTCGGGGAACCCGCCCTTGCGGCACCCGATGATCACGGCGTCGCGGGCGACGTCCGCGTCGGCCTTGATGGGGTTGATGACGACGGCGACCCGTTTGGGGGCCACGGGAGTGGCGGTCACGGAAGGACTCCTCGGTTCTGCGGCGCCGGGGACCGGTGGCGCCGTGCGGTGGGGCGGTGGCGCCGCGGCACGGCGCCGCGGGCCCGCGGCGCCGGGCGGATCGCGACGGGCCTCCACCCTAACCCCCGTCGCGTCCGGAGGACTTGGGTACCCTGTCAGGGTGATCGACATCAACCAGCTCCGTGAGAACCCCGACGTCTTCCGCGCCTCGCAGCGTGCCCGCGGGGCGGACGACACCCTGATCGACCGGATCCTGGAGGCGGACGTCGAGCGCCGCCGGCTGATCACCGAGTACGAGTCCCTGCGGGCCGAGCAGAACGCCTTCGGCAAGCAGGTGGCCCGGGCCCAGGGCGAGCAGAAGCAGGCGCTGCTCGCCGAGGTCAAGGAGCTGGCCGCCCGGGTCAAGGAGGCGCAGGCGGCCGCGGAGGCCGCCCGTGCCGGTCAGGACGAGCTCGTCGCGGTCGTCGACAACCTCGTCCTCGACGGCGTCCCCACGGGCGGGGAGGACGACTTCGTCCTGCTCCGGACCGTCGGGGAGCCCCGCGACTTCGCCGCGGAGGGCGTCGAGCCCAGGGACCACCTGGAGATCGGCGAGCTCGTGGACGGCATCGACATGGAACGGGGATCCAAGGTCTCCGGCGCCCGGTTCTACTTCCTCAAGCGCGACGTCGCCCGGCTCGAGACCGCCCTGCTGCTCATGGGCCAGGACCAGGCGCTGGACAACGGCTTCGTCCCCATGACCACCCCGAACCTCGTGCGCCCCGAGATCATGAGCGGCACGGGCTTCGACGTCGCCCACTCCGACGAGATCTACCACGTGGGCAAGGACGAGCTGTACCTCGTGGGCACCTCCGAGGTCCCCCTGGCGGGCTACCACGCCGACGAGATCCTCGACCTCTCGGACGGCCCGCTGCGCTACGCCGGCTGGTCCTCCTGCTACCGCCGCGAGGCAGGCTCCGGGGGCAGGGACACCCGGGGCATCATCCGCGTGCACCAGTTCAACAAGCTCGAGATGTTCGTCTACTGCTCCCCGGAGGACGCGGAGGCGGAGCACGCGCGGCTGCTCGCGTGGGAGGAGGAGATGCTCGCCAAGTGCGAGCTCGCCTACCGGGTGATCGACACCGCCGCCGGGGACCTCGGCACCTCCGCGGCCCGCAAGTTCGACTGCGAGGCCTGGGTCCCCACCCAGGGCAAGTACCGGGAGCTGACCTCCACGTCGAACTGCACCACCTACCAGGCGCGGCGGCTCAACATCCGGGAGCGGCTGCCCGAGACCACGGACGCCGCCGGCAAGGTCCGCAAGGGCGGCACCCGCACGGTGGCCACCCTCAACGGGACGCTGGCGACCACGCGCTGGCTGGCCGCCATCCTCGAGACCCACCAGCAGGCCGACGGGTCGGTGCGCGTCCCCGAGGCGCTGCGGCCCTACCTGCGCGGCCAGGAGACCATCCCCGTCCGGCGCTGAGCCGCCGGGAGGCGTTCGGCTCCCGTTCATCTCACATCGACATCTCGGCCATCCTGTCGGTGTGATGTGGCACCATGTCCCGCATGACAAAAGAAAAGACCGCTGGCACCGAGGACCAGCACGAACTCGTCGGCATCAACTCCACCGTCCCGCTGAAGGTCGAGCACTCGGAAGACCTCAGCGACACGGCCGGCGGCACCACCGCGCCCGCGCGCTCCGCCGCCGACGTCCGGATCCCCCTCAAGGTCCAGCCTCCCCGCTCGAACGGCTGGAAGAAGGAGGCGGGCGTCCAGTACCTGGTGGCCCTCGACGTCGACGGCACGCTCGTCGACCACGACGGCCACATGTCCCGGCCGGTGCGCGAGGCGGCCCAGGCCGTGCTGGCGGCCGGCCACCACGTGGTCATCTCCACCGGCCGCTCCAAGGGGGCGACCCTGCCCGTGGTGGAGCTCATCGGCCAGGAGCGCGGCTACGCCGTGTGCTCCAACGGCGGCATGACGCTCGAGCTGGACCCGGAGCTGCCGGCGTACCACCGGGTGCTCGAGTGCGTCTCCTTCGACCCCGGCCAGGCCCTCGAGGCCCTCGAGCAGCGCCTGCCCACCGCGAAGTTCGCCCTCGAGACCGAGGACGGGTCCTTCTACTCCACGGAGCGCTTCCAGGACGCGTCCTTCGGCATCGAGGCGATCGGCGTGGACCTGCACCAGCTGGCGCGGATGAAGGCCGTGCGCATGGTGGTGTACAGCACGGAGCACACCCCGGAGGAGTTCGCCCGGGCGATCGACGAGGCCGGGCTGCACGGCGTCACGTACTCCGTGGGCTGGAGCGCCTGGCTCGACATCGCCGCCAACGGCGTCTCCAAGGCCAGCGCCCTGGAGCAGATCCGCCGCCGGCTCGGCGTGGACCCGTCCCACACGGTCGCCGTCGGCGACGGCCGCAACGACATCGAGATGCTCGACTGGGCCGCCCGCGGCGTGGCCATGGGCCAGTCCCCGGACGAGGTCGCGGCCGCGTGCCACGAGGTGACGCACACGGTCTACGAGGACGGCGTCGCCCGGATCCTGCGCTCCCTGCTCTGAGCCCGGCGGCTCAGAGCCCGTACTCCTCGAGCAGCCGCAGCCAGACCTCGCTGATGGTGGGGAAGACGGGCACCGCGTGCCAGAGCCGCTCCAGCGGCACCTCGCCGACCACGGCGACGGTCGCCGCGTGCAGCAGCTCCGTCACGTCCGGGCCGGCGAAGGTCGCGCCCACGAGGGTCCGGCGCCGCCGGTCGACCACGAGCTGGGCCCAGCCCCGGTAGTCGTCGCGGTGCAGGAGCGCCCCGGCCACGTCGATGGCGTGCTCCACGACGTCCACCTCGAGGCCGTCCGTGCGGGCCTGCTCGGCGGAGCGGCCCACGGAGGCCACCGCGGGGTCGGTGAAGACCACCTGCGGGACGGCGCACCCGTCGGCCGTGGACGCGTACGGGGACCACGGGGGCGCGGACGCCCCCAGCCGGCCTGCCGCGCGCGCCACGACCGCGTCCGCGACGGCGCGCGCCTGGTACTTCCCCTGGTGGGTCAGCAGGGGCCCGCCCGCCGCGTCCCCGGCGGCGTAGAGCCAGCCGCCCTCCACGCCCGCCACCAGGCCCGAGCCGTCGACCCGCAGCGCGGAGGGGTCCAGGCCGA
>NZ_PDDL01000171.1:0-4554 GCF_020833785.1 Kocuria sp. CCUG 69068 | reverse complement strand
CCGCCTCCGGCACGGCGTTGCCGGCACCCGCGCCCACCACCGGCCGGGGGCCGGGACCGCGCCCGGAGCTGGACGACCCCGCCTCGCTCGCCGTGGTGGTCAACAAGCGTCGGCCCCTGGACCCGCAGGACTGGGCACCCGCCGCCCTCGAGGACCTCGAGGGGCACCTGCTGCGCCCCGAGGCGGCCGCCGCGGCGCGCACGCTGCTGGCCGCGGCCCGGGCGGACGGCGTGCCGGTCCGGATCGTGTCGGGCTACCGCTCGTTCGCCGAGCAGTCCCGCACGTACGCCGGGTGGGTGGCGCAGAAGGGCCCGGAGGCCGCCGACACGGCGTCCGCCCGCCCGGGTCACTCGGAGCACCAGACCGGGCTGGCGGTGGACGTCGGCGAGGGCTCCGGGTGCGACCTGCGCGTGTGCTTCGACGGGACGGCCACCGCCGCGTGGGTGGCCGAGCACGGGCCGGAGCACGGCTTCGTGGTCCGCTACCCCTGGGGCGAGCACGGCACCACCGGCTACTGGTACGAGCCGTGGCACCTGCGCTACCTCGGGACGGAGCGGGCCCAGGAGCTCGCGCGCTCGGGCGCCGCGACGCTCGAGGAGTTCTCCGGCCTGCCGCCGGCCCCGGACTACGGACCACCCGCGCCCGGCTAGTCTGTGGCCATGCTCAAGGGATTCCGGGAATTCATCATGAAGGGCAACGTGCTCGACCTGGCCGTCGCCGTGATCATCGGCGCGGCGTTCGCCCAGGTCGTCAACGCCATGGTCGAGGCGGTGCTGATGCCGCTCATCTCCGCGCTGGTCGGCTCGCCCAACTTCGACTCGTTCGCGGTGCTCACCGTCAACGGCAACGACATCAGGTTCGGCGTGCTGCTCACCGCGCTCGTCAACTTCCTGCTCGTGGCCGCCGCCGTGTACTTCGCCATCGTGCTGCCGATGAACAAGATGATCGAGGCCCGCAACCGCCGGCTCGGCATCGATCCCACCGAGGAGGAGGCCGACGCCCAGGTGCAGCTGCTCACCGAGATCCGCGACGCCCTGCGCCGGCGCACCTGATCCCGGTCCCGCCGGTCCCGCCGGACGCCGGAGGCCCGCACCGTGCGCACGGTGCGGGCCTCCGGCGTCCGGCGGGACCGGCTCAGACGGTGAGGGCCAGCTCGCGCTCCACGACGGACGCGAGGAACTCCGTCTCGGCCCGGGCGATCTCCTCGGAGGCCGCCTCGACCATCACGCGGACCACCGGCTCGGTCCCCGAGGGGCGCAGCAGCACGCGGCCCGTCTCGCCGAGGCGCTGCTCGACCTCCGCGACGGCCGCCTGCACCCCGGGGTTGGAGCCCACCGCGGTGCGGTCCACCCCGCGCACGTTGAGCAGCACCTGCGGCAGCCGCGTCATCACGCGGGCCAGCTCCGCGAGCGGTGCGCGGGTCTGGGCCACGCGCGAGGCCAGCATCAGCCCGGTCAGCAGCCCGTCGCCGGTGGTGGCGTAGTCGGACATGATCACGTGGCCGGACTGCTCGCCGCCCAGGTTGTACCCGTGCTCGGTCATCGTCTCGAGGACGTAGCGGTCCCCCACGGCGGTCTCCCGCACGTCGATGCCCGCGTCCCGCAGGGCCAGCTTGAGGCCGAGGTTGCTCATCACGGTGGCCACGAGCGTGTCCTCGACGAGCCGGCCCGCGTCCTTGAGCGCCAGGGCGAGGATCGCCATGATCTGGTCCCCGTCGACCTCGCGGCCGGTGGCGTCCACGGCGAGGCAGCGGTCGGCGTCGCCGTCGTGGGCGATCCCGAGGTCGGCCCCGAGCTCGACGACGGCCCGCTGGAGGGGCTCCAGGTGGGTCGAGCCGCAGCCGTCGTTGATGTTCAGGCCGTCGGGCTCCGCGCCGATGACGTGCACCTCGGCGCCCGCGCCGCGGAAGGCGTCCGGCGAGACCCCGCTGGCGGCGCCGTTGGCGCAGTCCAGGACCACGCGCATCCCCTCGAGCCGGTGCGGGATGGCCCCCACCAGGTGCAGGACGTAGCGGTCCTCGGCGTCCGTGAGCAGGTGGATGCGCCCGACCCCGGCGCCGGTGGGGCGCCGGAAGTCGCCGGACTCGAAGACCTGCTGGATCTCGTCCTCCACCCGGTCCGGGAGCTTCCGCCCGCCGTGGGCCAGGAACTTGATCCCGTTGTCGGGGGCCGGGTTGTGCGAGGCGGAGATCATCACGCCGAAGTCGGCGTCGAGGTCCGCCACCAGGTAGGCCAGCGCGGGGGTCGGCAGGACCCCGGCGTCGTGGACGTCCACGCCCGAGCCGGCGAGACCCGCGGTCACGGCGGCGCTGAGGAACTCCCCGCTGGCCCGCCCGTCCCGGGCGACGACCGCCGTGGGGCGCCGCCCCTCGCGTGCGTGGCCGTGGCCGAGCACGATCGCGGCGGCCTGGGCCAGGTCCAGGGTCATGTTGGCTGTGAGGAGGTCGTTCGCGAGCCCGCGCACGCCGTCCGTTCCGAATAATCTAGACATCGCCCCCATCCTACGTTCCCCGCGGCCCGGACACCGGCAGGCGGGCAGAAACGAAGGGACCCCGTCCGACACCGGTGTGCACCGGGTCGGACGGGGTCCGTGACGCTGGGGCGGGCCGGGAGGCCCTCCGATCAGCGCTTCGAGTACTGCGGAGCCTTGCGGGCCTTCTTGAGACCGGCCTTCTTGCGCTCGATGACGCGCGGGTCGCGGGTCAGGAAGCCGGCCTTCTTGAGGGTCGGGCGGTTGTTCTCGAGGTCGATCTCGTTCAGGGCACGCGCCACGCCGTGGCGCAGGGCACCGGCCTGGCCGGAGGGGCCACCGCCGTGGATGCGGGCGATGACGTCGTAGGCGCCCTCGAGCTCCAGCACCTTGAAGGGGTCGTTGACCTCCTGCTGGTGCAGCTTGTTCGGGAAGTAGTTCTCCAGGGTGCGGCCGTTGACGGTCCACTGGCCGGAGCCGGGGACGACGCGCACGCGGGCGACGGCCTCCTTGCGCCGGCCGACGGCCTGGCCGGAGACGGTGAGGGCCGGGCGCTCGGCGGCGGCCTCGGTCTCCTCCGCGGGGGAGGACTCGGAGGTGTAGCTGCTCAGCTGCTCCTCGCCGTCCACGATGTTCTGCTCTTCAGTATTCTGAGCCACGATTTTCCTCGCTCGTTTCTGTCGTAGGCCCGGTTACTGGGCGACCTGGGTGAACTCGAAGGTCTGCGGCTGCTGGGCACCGTGGGGGTGCTCCGGGCCGGCGTAGACCTTGAGCTTGGACATCTGCTGGGCGGCCAGCTTGTTCTTCGGGAGCATGCCACGGATGGCCTTCTCCACGGCGCGGACCGGGTGCTTCTCCAGCAGCTCGGCGTAGGAGCTGGACTTGAGCCCGCCCGGGTAGCCGGAGTGGCGGTAGGCCCGCTTCTTCTCGAGCTTGGAGCCGGTCAGGGCCACCTTCTCGGCGTTGATGATGATGACGAAATCACCGGCGTCCACGTGGGGAGCAAAGGTCGGCTTGTGCTTTCCGCGCAGCAGCGTTGCGGTCTGGCTGGCAAGGCGACCCAGGACGACGTCGGTGGCATCGATGACGTGCCACTGGCGCTGGATGTCACCGGGCTTCGGGGTGTACGTACGCACGTTAGTTTGCCTTCGTTCGGGTTATCTCGGTGGCGCTAGTTGGGATCACGCCGTTTCTCGGTGTGCCGTCCGGGGCTCGGGTGAGGGCCGAGCTGCATCCGGTGCCCGAGACCCCGGTGCACCGGACCGCCAGGCGTCCTGCAACGGGACAGCGGATCCGGGTACACGTGAACCGAGGCGGGACACGCACAACAGCACCCCACGGTACCGGATGGAGCGGCCAAAGACCACTCGGGCCATACACCCGGAGGGTGCGGCGGTCAATCTCCCCGCGGGCGCCCGGGCCCGCGGAGGCTCACGCTCCGCCGTGCCGGGGCGTCCCGGGAGCGTCGCGGGGATCTCCTCGGAGCTCCTCGCGGGCGGGGTCGCCGAGCGGGGCGCGCCGCGCCCGGGTGCGCTCGGCCCGCTCCCCCAGGGCGGCGTCCCCGGGATAGCGGACCTCCTCGAGCACGAGGGCGTGCGGCGGGGCCATCAGCGCCTTGGCGTCCCGGACCCGCTCCGCGAGCCGGCGGCCGAGCCAGTCGGGGTCCTCGCGGCCCGCGCCCACGCGGGCGGCCGCGCCCACGACCGAGCGGACCATGTGGTGGCAGAAGGCGTCCGCCTCGATGCCCAGCAGCACGAGCCCGTCCCGGTCCCGCTCGACGGACACGTCCAGGACCTCCCGCACCGTCGTGGCGCCCTCCCGGGGGCGGCAGAAGGACAGGAAGTCGTGCAGCCCCACCAGCTCCTGCGCCGCCCGGGCCATGACGGGGACGTCGAGCACGTCCTTCGACCACCACGTCAGGTGCCGGGTCAGCGGGTCCCGGCCCGCCGCGCCGTCGTCGATCCGGTAGCTGTAGCGCCGGGAGACGGCGGAGAAGCGGGCGTCGAAGCCGGCGGGGGCGGCGCCCGCGCGGCGGACCACCACCGCGCCCGGGCACTCGGGCAGGCCCTGCGCGCGGCGGCCGCG
>NZ_PDDL01000170.1:0-4652 GCF_020833785.1 Kocuria sp. CCUG 69068 | reverse complement strand
GCCCGGTCGAGGGCGCGGGCGGTGGGCGGGGTCGCGGGCATGCGGCCATCCTGGCCCGTGCCGGACGGCCCGGCCGGGGTGCGGCCGGGGATCCGGACGGCCGGGGCTGTGGACCGCGGTCGGGCCCGGCGGGTGGTCAGCCGGCGAACGCCGTGTCCAGGACGTCCTCGCTCTGCGGCGCCCAGGCGTTGCCGGTGAGCATGTGCAGCGTGCCGCCGGCCACGGCGTAGACGGAGGACGTGCCGTTGCCCCCGCTGAGCCCGGTGAGGCCCTCGATGCCGGGCAGCTCGCGGAAGCGCCCGGACACGTCGTAGACGCGGGGCCGGACGGAGCCGGTGCCGCCGAGCGGGGCCGCGACGAACTCGCGGTCGCTGAGCCACAGGGCCGCGTCCGCGTCGACGTCCGCGGCCACCCGGAACGGCTCGTTGAGCCGGCGGGGCGTGCCGTCTGGCTCGCGCACCACACCGGTCAGCCAGATCTGGGAGACCCCTTCGTCCTCGGTGACGACGAGCGCCCGGGTGCCCCCGCGCGAGACCCGCAGGGACGTCACGGTCCGCGCGGCGAGCCACGATGCCTCGACGCGGACCGGGCTCCCGGCGCCCGGGACGGCGCGCACGGCCCGGACGGTCCCGGCGGAGTCCCCGGTCCACACCCACCCGTGCTCGTCGAAGCTCGGTCGGGTCAGGCCGGTCCCGCTGAACTGCTCCACGGGCTCCTCCTCCCGCGCCACGGTCACGAGCGAGCCGGTGCCCGTGTCCACGAACGCGAAGTGCTCGGCGGCGGCGTCCATCGCGGGGCTGGACGGGTGGTGGCCGTCCAGCGGCGGGATCCCGTCCACGTTCTCGGTCTGGCCGCCCTGGTAGAACACGAGGTCGCCCTCGCGCAGCCCGACCTGGCGGGACGGGACGGTGACGTCCTGGACGGGCGCGGCGTCCGTCCACCCCGCGCCCAGCTCCACGGGCGCCCCCTCGACGAGCAGCTCCACGTCGTTCACCGCGGTCAGCGACCGGAGGCTCAGCGCGAGCTGGTCGTGCATCCGGCGGTTGATCTCGATGTTCGCCGGGTCGAACTCGGGCACGCTGAGCTCCACCGTGGCGGTGCCGTCCCGCACGGGCACCGCCGAGCGGGCGAGCGTGGTGCCCGGCGGGAACGCCGAGGTCACGGCCCCCCGGAGGTAGGGCGCGGGGCCGCCGAGCAGGGCCCGCACGATCGACGTCGAGACGGGCACCCGGTCCGGGAACCAGCGGGGGTCGACCACCACGTTGGACAGGTCCTCGTCCGCGAAGTAGAGGTGGTGGGGCTCGAAGATGTCCTCGAAGTCGGCCGGGGTGAGCGCCGTGGCGTCGGGGGCGTCGGAGATCCGCCACTGGCCGTCCACCTGGACCACGTCGAAGTCGAGCACCTCGGTGGCGCCCGCCGGCTTGCGCTCGATCACGCCGCTGCCGTCCACCACGCTGTCCACCTCGAGGTTCACCCGGTACTCGTTGTCCTCGAGCCGGGGCACGGGCACGGCGTCGCCCCGGTGCACGAGGGTGCGCGCGTCGGGGTGCCAGGTGCCCGCGAGCTCGGGGGTGAGGTACTCGCGGGCCACGGAGTAGTCGTCGGCCACGCCCGTCCCGGCCGCGAGGAAGCCCCGCACGATCTGCTCCGGCGTCGCGCCCTCGCGGGGGCCGGCCGGCTCGACGTCGTAGCTCGGCTGGACCGCGGACCGGGTGGGCTCCGCGTGCCGGTGCACGGGTCCCGTCCGGGGAATGGCTCCGCAGCCGCCGAGCGCCACGGCCGCGGCCAGGGCCAGTGCTGCCGTGCGGGTCTGCCGCCGGGTCCTGCTCATGACCGGTCCTCCTCGACGTCGGTCGGCTGGGCCGCGGCGGGGGGCGCCGGCTCCGCCGCGGCCGCGGAGGCCAGGGCCAGGGTCCCCGTCCTGGTCACCACCGCGGTCTCCGGGTACGCGTCGGCGTCGGGCGGCAGACCGAGCGGGCTCTCGTCGTCGGGCACGAGCCGCCGTCCGCGGGTCCGGGGCAGGGTGAGCCGGAAGCACGCGCCCTCCCCCGGGGCGCCCCAGACGTCGAGCCGCCCGCCGTGCAGCCGCGTGTCCTCGGTGGCGATCGCGAGGCCCAGCCCCGTCCCGCCGGTCGTGCGGGCCCGGGCCGGGTCAGCGCGCCAGAAGCGGTTGAACGCCTTGGCGGCCTCCTCCTCGGTCATCCCGATGCCGTGGTCGCGCACCGCCACCGCCGCGGCCACCTCGGAGGCCCCCACCACGATGTCGATGGGCCGGCCCTCCCCGTGCTCGAGGGCGTTGACCACGAGGTTGCGCAGGATCCGCTCGATCCGCCGCTGGTCCCCCTGGACGGTGCAGCGGGACAGCTCCGAGCGCACCCGCACCGTGGAGCCGGACGAGACGGCGAGCGGGGCGGCGGCCTCCACGACGTCGTGCACGACCGAGAACAGCTCGACGCTGGCCACCTCGAGCCGCGCCGCCCCCGCGTCGAAGCGGGAGATCTCCAGCAGGTCGGCCAGCAGGGCGTCGAAGCGGTCCACCTGGTGGTAGAGCAGCTCGGCGGAGCGCCGGTTGACGGGGTCGAAGTCCTCGCGGGCGTTGAAGAGCACCTCGGCCGCCATCCGCACCGTGGTCAGCGGGGTGCGCAGCTCGTGGGAGACGTCCGAGACGAAGGTCTGCTGCATCGAGGAGAGCTGCTCGAGCTGGGTGATCTGGTCCTGCAGGCTGTCCGCCATGCGGTTGAAGGACCGGGCGAGACGGGCGACCTCGTGCGAGCCGCTGACGGGCATCCGCACGCCCAGGTCGCCGTCCGCGAGCTGCTCGGCCACGCGGGCGGTGCTGGACACGGGGCGGACCACTTCGCGGGTGACGTACCAGACGATCGCGCCCACGAGCAGCAGCAGGACGACCACCGACAGCAGCAGCACCGCGTGCATCGCGTCGAGGGTGCGCTGCGGCTCGGAGAAGTCGTAGACGAGGTAGAGCCCGTAGCGGCTGTTCTGGTAGAGGTCCACCACCGTGCCGACGACGATGACGGGGGCCTCCTCCCCGTTCTCCGTGACCCGGACCGAGGCGGGCTGCCAGAACACGCCGTCCTGCTCCGCGAGCCGCTCCTGCAGCTCCGGCGGCACGGTGCTCGAGGTCATCCAGGGGCTCTGGCTCTGCGCCGGGATGAGGGTCTGCCCGCTCGTGAAGTCCATCGGGAGCAGGATCCAGCGCTCCGTCTCCGCGCCGTCGACCGAGAGCGAGCCGAGGGTCGAGGCCACGAGCGCCTGCAGCTCGTCGCGGTCGGAGGCGTCCGAGGCGTCGAAGCTGGCCTGCACCTGCTCGAAGTCCGCGGTGGCCGAGGCGAGGACCTGGTCCAGCCGTTCCGAGAACAGCCGGTCCGCGATCTGGTGGGAGAGGAAGCTGCCCGTGACGAAGAAGGCCAGCGCGGTCAGGGAGAGGGACACGGCGATGGCCCGGAACTGCAGGGACTGCCGCCACCGGCGGGCCAGCAGGAGCCGCCCCAGCCGCAGCCGTCGGGTCGCGGCGCCGGCCGGCCCGCGGCGCCGGAAGGAGGCGGCGGCGTCCGGCGGGGTCATCGGGCGGACGTGCCCGCCTTGTAGCCGACTCCGCGCACGGTGACCACGATCTCGGGGCTCTCCGGATCCCGCTCGATCTTGGAGCGCAGCCGCTGCACGTGGACGTTGACGAGCCGCGTGTCGGCGGCGTGCTGGTAGCCCCAGACGTCGCGGAGCAGCATCTCGCGCGAGAACACCTGGTGCGGTGCGCGCGCCAGGGCGGTGAGCAGGTCGAACTCGAGCGGGGTGAGACCGATCTCGTGGTCCCCGCGGTGCACGCTGTGCCCGCTCACGTCGATGGTGAGGTCGCCGATCCGCAGCTCCTGCGAGTTGGCGCGCTCCACGGGGCGCAGCCGGGCCTTGACCCGGGCCACGAGCTCAGCGGGCTTGAAGGGCTTGGGCACGTAGTCGTCGGCCCCGGCCTCCAGACCGCGGACCACGTCGACGGTGTCCGACTTGGCGGTGAGCATGACGACCGGGACGTCGGAGATCGTGCGGATCTCGCGGCAGACCTGGATACCGTCCTTGCCCGGGAGCATGAGGTCGAGCAGCAGCAGGTCCGGGCGCACGGCCCGGAAGGTGTCCACGGCGGTGGCACCGTCGTAGCAGAAGACGGGCTCGAAGCCCTCCGCGGTCAGGACGATCCCGATCATCTCCGACAGGGCGGCGTCGTCGTCGACGACCAGTATTCGCGCGTTCATCGCCTCTCCGGTGGTGTGGGGCGGGCCCGCCGGGGCGGGGGCCGCCGTGGCCCGGGGCGTCCGGGGCGTCGTGGCCAGGGTGTCCTGGGCGTCGTGGTGGACCGGGGTCCACCTGCATTGTGGCCGATTGCGGCCCGCCCCGCACCTCGGCGCGGAGTGTGTCGGTCCACCGGGTGGGTCGGGCTCACGCGTCGGCGGCGGTCCGGGCCAGCGCGGAGGCGGTTCCGGTGACCCGCGCGAGGACCTCGCGCAGCTCGGCGGGGCCCAGGGCGTCGAGCTCCTCGCGCGGTGTGATCCGGACCCGGTCGAGGGCGGCGGCGGGCAGCCCGAGGTCCCGCCACACGGACCACACGTCCGCGGCGAGGGCGCGGGCCGTGCCGCCGGCCGCGG
>NZ_PDDL01000017.1:0-51421 GCF_020833785.1 Kocuria sp. CCUG 69068 | reverse complement strand
GACCTGGGAGCGCACGGGCGCCGTCTACCCGCAGCTGCTGACCGCCGGCGTCCGGGTGGAGCGCTGCCACGACCTGCGGCTGTGCCAGGCGATCCTGGCCACGGCCGCCACCGCCCACGGGTCCGGCGCCGACGGCCCGCTGCCCTACGAACCGGTGCTGCCACCGCTGCCCGCCGACGAGGCGCCCGGGCTGCTCCCGCCGCCCTCCCCCGCCGAGGACCAGTCGAGCCTGTTCGACCTCCCCCGCGCCACGGGTCCCGACGCGGCCGTGCTGGTCGCCGAGCTGCGGGCACAGCTCGCCGCGGTGGCCGGCGCGGTGGACGCCCGCCGTCTGACCCTGCTGCTGGCCGCGGAGTCCCAGGGCGCGCTGATCGCCGCGGAGATGCAGCACGCCGGGGTGCCCTGGCGGGAGGACGTCCACCGGGCCCTGCTGGAGGACGCCCTGGGCCCCGAGCCGGCGCCCGGGGAGCGCCCCCCGCGGATGGAGGAGACCGTGGCCCGGCTGCGGGAGACGCTGCACGCGCCGGGGCTGAACCCGGACTCCCCGCAGGAGCTGCTCAAGGCGATGCGGGCGGCGGGGATCGACGTGACGAGCACCCGGCAGTGGGAGCTCGTCGAGTGGGCGCGGGCCGTGCCCGGCCTGGCGGCCCGGCGCCAGGCCCTGATCGAGCCCGTCCTGGAGCACAAGAAGCAGGCGCGGCTGCTCAGCGCCAACGGGTGGCACTGGCTGGCCACGTGGGTGCGGGACGGCCGCTTCCGCCCGGAGTACGTGGTGGGCGGGGTGGTCACCGGCCGCTGGTCGGCCCGCGGCGGGGGCGCCCTGCAGATCCCGCACGTGGTGCGGGACGCCGTGCGGGCGGATCCCGGGCGCGTGCTCGTGGTGGCGGACGCGGCCCAGCTCGAGCCGCGCGTGCTGGCGGCGCTGGCCCACGACGACGCCCTGGCCGCCGCGTCCCGCGGCAGGGACCTCTACCAGGCCATCGCCGACCTCGGCGAGGAGCGGGGCTCGGAGCTGACCGAGCGCCCCCAGGCGAAGGTGGCCATGCTGGGCGCGATGTACGGGGCCACCACGGGCCAGTCGGGCCGGCTCATGCCGCACCTGGCGCGGATGTTCCCCCGCGCCGTGGACTACGTGGAGCAGGCCGCCCGGGTGGGTGAGACGGGCGGACAGGTCCGCACGCACCTGGGCCGCTGGTCCCCGCTGCCGGGCCCGGCGTGGGACGCGGCGCAGCGGGACACCGCCACCGAGGAGGCCGAGCGGCGCGCCGGGGCGATGGCCCGAGGGCAGGGCCGGTTCACCCGCAACTTCGTGGTCCAGGGCACGGCCGCCGAGTGGGCCGTGTGCTGGATGGGCGCCATCCGCTCGGCGCTGGCGCGGGAGGCGGTCGACGCCGAGCTCGTGTTCTTCCTGCACGACGAGGTCGTGCTGCACTGCGCGCGGGAGGACGCCGAGCGGGCCGCCGGGCTGGTCCGCGAGTGCGCGGAGCGGGCGGCCCGGCTGGTGTTCGGGCGCATCCCGGTGGAGTTCCCCGTCAGCGTGGCCGTGGTGGAGTCCTACGCGGACGCCAAGTAGGCCGCCCCGGCCCGGGTCACAGCAGGGGCCTCAGCACAGGTCCCGGTAGGGGGCGCCGGTCACGTGCCGGCGCCACTCGTCCTCCGTGATCGGGTCGCCCCGGTTGGCGCAGACCGCCTCGACCGCGTCCTCGGCCCGGACCAG
The DNA here is from genome assembly GCF_020833785.1 of Kocuria sp. CCUG 69068. NCBI lineage: Bacteria > Bacillati > Actinomycetota > Actinomycetes > Micrococcales > Micrococcaceae > Kocuria > Kocuria sp. CCUG 69068. Next base: position 49,704 of record NZ_PDDL01000017.1, on the reverse strand, counting down.
CCAGCTGCGCACCACGCCGTCGTCGCCGGTGGCGACCAGCCGGTCCCCCACGAACCGCACGTCGTTCATCCGGTCGCCGGAGGCGGACAGGGCCGCGTAGACGTCGAGGTCCGCGGCGCCCACGGTCCACATCCACACGAACTTGTCGCCGGAGGCCCCGGCCAGCAGGGTGCCGTCCGCGGAGAACTGCAGGCCCTTGACGGAGGACAGGGCGTCCGAGGTCTCGCCCACGGGGTGGGGGTCGGACGGGTCCGCGACGTCCCAGAGCCGCACCCGGCCCGCCTCCGTGCCCACGGCCAGGAGGTCGGCCACCGGGGAGAACGCGATCGAGGTGGCCACGGAGTCGAGGGCCAGCCCCGCGGCCCGCCGCGGGGCGGCGGGGTCGGACACGTCCCACAGCTCCACGCCGTTGGTGTCGTCCGCCGCGGCGAACAGGGTGCCGTCCGCGTCGAACCGGGCGGCCTCCGAGCCGGGGACGGGGATCGTGGCCACCCGCCGGAGCGGCGCCTCGGGGCCGCGGCGCAGGAGGGCGATCTCGGAGCCCACCTCGGACCACGCCGCGATCGTGCCGGCGTCCGTCGTGACGTCGGCGCCCGTGATGCCCGCCTCGATGGCCGCGGCGCGCTCCGGCTCCTCCGGGCGGCCCCCGTCCAGGGGCCACACGAGGACGTCCCCGTCCTCGGTGCCCCCCGCGATGAGCGACGCGTCGGGGGCCACGGCCCCCGCGTACCAGAGGGTCTCCCCGGGCGGGGCCTCCGGGGGCGGCAGCGGCCGGGGGTCCTCGCCCGAGAGGTCGAAGAGGGACACGACGTCGGGGCCGACGCCGACGGCGCTCAGCACGGTGTGCTGCCGGTCCACGGAGAGCTGGTACACGGGCTCGCCCTGCCGGTGGATGACGGGCCCGCGCCGGTCCCACGCGCGGGTGGTGCCGTCCTGGGAGGTGGTGAGCACCCGCTCGCCCACGCGCAGCGCGCTGGTGACCCGGGCGGCGGTGGGGAGGGAGTCGATGCGGGCGAGGTCGGAGAGCCGGTGCACGTAGGCGTTCTGGTCGAAGCTGGCGGCCACGACGGCCTCGCCGTCCGGGGTGAAGGAGACGTCGCTGATCCAGCTGCCGAAGTCCGTGAGCGTCCCGGAGCGGGAGACCCGCTCCCCCTCGACGTCGTAGAGGCGCAGCTCGCGGGCGCTCAGCCCGGCGGCGAGGCGCGCGCCGTCGTCGGCGAGGTCCAGGGCCCGGACGACCCGCCCGGTCGGGACCGGGTCGAGGCGCTGCGCGCGGGCGCCGTCGGTGGCGTACCGGGTGATCTCCCCGGACGTCCCGCCCGCGTAGACCGTTCCGTCGGGGGCGGCCGCCAGGGCCAGGACGTCTGCGTCCTCCCCCAGCGCCAGGGCCGGCAGCGGCGCGGGGGCCCCGGGGTCCTCGATCGACCAGCGCAGCACCTCGCCCCGCCCCCCGGCCAGCAGCTGCCGTCCGTCGGGCGAGAGGACGACCGCGTTGACCGGTGTCCCCGCCCCCACGTCGAGCCCGGCCAGCCGCCGGGCCGGCGCCCCGGTGACGTCCCACAGGCTCACGTGCCCGAGCCCGCCCACCGCCGCGAGCACCCGCCCGTCCACCGCCAGGAGGTCCACGTCGCTCAGTCCGGGGGCGCCGTCGACCACGGCGAGGTCCTCCCGGTTCTCGGCGAGCCGGTCGCTGTCCCGCCACACGGACAGCAGGCCGTCCCCGGCGGCGCGCGCGACGACGGAGCCGTCGTCCAGCGCCGCGAGCCGGGACGCGCCGTCCGGGCCGAGCCACCGCTCCGGGGCGTTCACCGCGGTGGCGTCGATCAGGGCCGAGGTGCCCTCCCGGGTGGGGGCCATCCGGTAGGCCGCGAGGCTCAGCTGCGAGGCGAGGTTGGGCGACTCGCCCCGGATCCGGGAGGCCTCCAGCGCGGTCTGGCGGGAGAGCGCCTCGTCGCGGGCGGTCTCCGCGACGGTCTGGAAGCGCTCCGCGCGGACGCCCAGCGCCCCGGCCACCACGGCCGCGCAGACGGCCAGGGCGAGCAGGACGAGGGCCACGTGGCCGCGCCGCTCGATCTCCCGGGCGCTGCGCTTCTGCCGCTCCAGGGCGTCCTCGTAGTGGCGCTCGCTCTCCGCCAGGTACTCGCGCTCGGCCGGGCTCAGGAGCGCCTGCTGGCGCGGGTCCCCGGTCCAGTCCCGGAAGGAGGCGAGCTGGCCCAGCGGGATCAGGGCGAGGGGGTCGCGGTCGTTGGCGAGCCACATCTGGGTGGCCCGCTGCAGCTGCTGGCGGACGTAGAGGTCGCGGCGGCTGTCCTCGATCCAGCGGCTGAGCCGGGACCAGTGGTCCAGCAGGGCCTCGTGGCTGAGCTGGATCTCGTCCCGGTCGATGGTCAGCAGCCGGGCGCGGGCGAACTCCTCGACCACGGCCGCCCCGCCCTCCGGCAGCTCCTCCCGGAGCACCGGGGTGCGCACGACCGTGGCGGAGGTCCCGGTGCCGACCACGCGCACGAGCCGCAGGAACACCGCGCGGGCCACCTCCCGCTCGCGCGGGCCCAGCCGGGCGTGCACCTCCTCGGCCCGCCGCTCCACGGCCTCCGTGATGCCGCCCGCCGCGTGGTAGTCGGCCACCGTCAGCTCGCGGGTGCGGGCGTGCTCCCAGGTGCCGAGCATCGCCTGGGAGAGCATCGGCAGCAGGCCCACGCCGGCCTCCGTGCCGCGGGGGGCGACGTCCCGCAGGATCACCCCGACCAGGTCCGGGGAGACGCGGGCGCCGACGGCCTCGGCGGGGCCCACCACGATCCGTTCCAGCTGCTCGCGGGTCAGCGCGCCCAGCAGCACCGGGCGCTCCAGGGCGGTGCGCAGCTCGGCGTGCCGACTCGCGGTGCCGAAGAAGTCCGCCCGCAGGCCGACCACGACCACCCGGTCCCGGCTCGCCGCGGCGAGCCGGTCCAGGAACCGCCCGGGCTCCTCGGCCTCCCGGGCGCCCGTCCAGAGCTCCTCCAGCTGGTCGACGACGAGCAGGTCCGGAGCCGCCGCGACGGCGTCCTCGAGCCGGCGCACCGGGTCGAGGCCCGGGGTCGTGGCCACGGCGCTCCACCCGTGCAGGGGCCCGCCCTCGGCCCGCAGCCGGCCGAGGAGCCCGGCGCCCAGCAGCGAGGACTTGCCCGCGCCGGAGGCTCCCACCACGGCCAGGATGCGGGGCCCGCCGGCGTCCGCCAGCCGCACCACCCGCTCGCCGAGCACGGCGACCTCGGCGGTCCGGCCGAAGAAGTGCGTCTCGTCCTCGGGGCGGTAGGAGCGCAGGCCCACGTACGGGGTGGAGTCCGGCCTGACCGGGGTGCGGGAACGGTTGACGTCCTCCCACCACAGCTCCGCGGGGCGCTCGTCCGTGAGCCCGAGGGCGTCCAGCAGGGCCGTGAACTCCTCGCGCAGGGCCGGGCCGGGCAGGTGCGCCCCGCTGAGCCAGCCCTGGATGGTGCTGGCCGGCAGCCGGCAGGAGGCCGCGAGCGCCCGGACCGACAGGCCGCGGCGGCGGCGCGCGGCGCTGAGCTGCTCGGCGAGCCGGGGCCGCTCGGGGCCGGGCGGGGGCGAGGCCACCGGGAGCCTCCTCGGGGGGTCGTGGGCACGGGGGACCCTGGAATGGTAAGTCCGCTTGCCGCGGCGCCGGCAATGTTGCGCCCGGGGCGGCGTCATGCCCCCGGGCGTGCTACAGCGGTGCGGGCAGGTCCCGGCCGGTGTCCCAGGGCACGGCCCAGCCCAGCGCCGTGAGCACCCGGTCCAGGAGCACTCCGGTGAACCCCCAGACGGTCACGGTGGACGCGGTGCCGGGCACGGGGACCGTGAAGGCGGGCGAGCGGTAGGTCTGCCGGCCGCGCGTGACGGTCGCGGAGTGCCGGTTGGCCGGGTCGATGAGATCCAGCACGGGGACGCGGAACACGAGGGAGGACTCGGCGTGGTCCACGACGTCCACCGGCGAGACGTCCCGCCACCAGCCCAGCACCGGGGTGACGAGGTGGTTGGAGACCGGCAGGGGCACCGGGGCCAGGGCGCCGAGCACCTCCACCCCGTGCGGGTCCAGCCCGGTCTCCTCCTCTGCCTCGCGGACGGCCGCGCGCACGTGGGCGGCGCTGACCTCGCCGCCGGGCACGGACAGCACCTCGTGCAGGTCCCCGTCCTCGGGGTCCAGGCGCCCGCCCGGGAAGGCGACCTGGCCGGGGTGGGAGCGCAGCGTCGCGGCCCGCTGGACCAGGAGGACGTCGAGGTCCCGGCCCACGCCCTCCGCGTGCTCGGCGGCGCGCGAGGGCAGGTCGTCGAGCGCGCCGAAGAGGATGAGCACGGCCGAGCGGCGGTAGTTCTCGTCGATCTGCCCGATCCGCCACGGCTCGCGGTCCTCCATCCGCAGCTGCCGGCCGCTGCGGGCCACGCGCAGCAGGTCCTGGTAGGCGTCGCCCACGGGCCGTCCTCCTCGGTGGTCGCGTCGTCGGTGGTCGGTGCCGCTCACGAGCTCAGGGACCAGCCGTCGGCCTGCAGCTGGGCCCGGCTGCGCCCGGCGAGGAACAGCTCCAGCAGCTCCTCCCGGCCCGGGGCGAACTCGTACTTGAGCAGGGCCGCCGCCTGGGCGGTGTCCGTGGGGCCCTCGCCGTAGGACGGGCACAGGTCCGCGACGGGGCACACCCCGCACGCGGGCCGCCGGGAGTGGCAGATGCGCCGCCCGTGGTAGACGAGCCGCTGGGACAGGTCGGTCCAGTCGCGGGGCGCGAACAGGGCGGCGACGTCCCGCTCGACCTTGACCGGGTCCTCCTCCGCGGTCCAGCCGAAGCGGCGGGCGAGCCGGCCGAAGTGGGTGTCCACGGTGATCCCGGGGATCCCGAAGGCGTTGCCGAGCACCACGTTGGCGGTCTTGCGGCCCACGCCGGGCAGGGTGACGAGGTCCTCCAGCCGCCCGGGCACCTCGCCGTCGTGGTCGTCCACGATCTTCTGGGCCAGGGTCCGGATGGCCCGGGTCTTGGCCCGGTAGAAGCCGAGCGGGCGGATGATCTCCTGGATCTCGGCCTCGTCCGCCTCGGCGAGCGCCCGCGGCGTGGGACAGGCGGCGAAGAGCCGCGGCGTGGTCGCGTTCACGCGCACGTCGGTGGTCTGGGCGGAGAGCACCGTGGCCACGAGCAGCTCGTACGGGGAGCGGAAGTCCAGCTCGGCGACCGCGTACGGGTAGGCCTCCGCGAGCACCGCGTTGATCCGGCGGGCCCGCCGCTTGAGCGCCAGCGGGGACTCGGGGGAGCCCGTCCGGCGGCGCCGTGCGGCGCCGGCGCGCGCCTTCGCGGGGTCCACGACGCGCAGGTGGGCGGGCGGGCGGGGCACGGCAGTCGGGACCATGCCCCGATTCTAGGCGGCGCGCCCGGAGGGGTTCCGTGACTCGGTGCGGCGTGGCCCCTGTGGAACCGGGTGCACCGATCGTCTAGGGTGAAAACGACACTATGTGAGCTGTGACACGGACGTCCGGTGCCGCCGGGGGTCCGTGCGCGGTGTGCGACGAGAAGGGAAGACCACATGGCTTCAGAGACCACGTCCGCCGAGGGCAGGACCTTCGCCCCGAGCCCGGAGTTCGCGGCCCAGGCCAATGCCACCGCCGAGCTCTACCGCCAGGCGGAGGAGGAGGGCGTCGACTTCTGGGGCCGCCAGGCACGGGAGCTGCTGACCTGGAACAAGGAGTTCACCGAGGTCCTCGACTGGTCGAACCCCCCGTTCGCCAAGTGGTTCCAGGACGGCACCCTCAACGCGTGCTACAACGCCGTGGACCGCCACGTGGAGGCCGGCAACGGGGACCGGGTCGCCATCCACTTCGAGGGTGAGCCCGGCGACAGCCGCAGCTACACCTACGCCCAGCTCAAGGACGAGGTGTCGAAGGCCGCCAACGCCATGGAGAGCCTCGGCGTGACCAAGGGCGACCGCGTGGCCCTCTACCTGCCGATGATCGCCGAGGCGGTCATCGCGATGCTGGCCTGCGCCCGCATCGGCGCGATCCACTCCGTGGTCTTCGGCGGGTTCTCCGCCGACGCGCTGCGCTCGCGCGTCGAGGACGGCGAGGCGAAGCTCGTGGTCACCGCGGACGGGACCTTCCGCCGCGGCAAGCCCTCCATGCTCAAGCCGGCCGTCGACGACGCCCTCTCCCGCGGCGGCGCCACCGTGGAGCACGTCCTCGTGGTCCGCCGCAACGAGGCCGACATCGAGATGACCGAGGGCCGGGACGTGTGGTGGCACGACGCCGTCGAGGCCGCCTCCCCGGAGCACACCCCGTCCGAGCAGGGCGCCGAGGACCCGCTGTTCATCCTCTACACCTCCGGGACCACCGGCAAGCCCAAGGGCATCATGCACACCACGGGCGGCTACCTCACCCAGGGTGCCTTCACCCACAAGAACGTCTTCGACCTCAAGCCGGAGACGGACGTCTACTGGTGCACCGCCGACGTCGGGTGGGTCACCGGCCACTCCTACGTCGCCTACGCCCCCCTCGTCAACGGCTCCACCCAGGTGATCTACGAGGGCACCCCGGACTCCCCGCACCGCGGCCGGTTCTGGGAGATCGTGCAGAAGTACGGTGTGACGATCATGTACACCTCCCCCACCGCGATCCGCACCATGATGAAGTGGGGCGAGGAGATCCCGGCGGAGTACGACCTCTCGTCCCTGCGGGTGCTCGGCACCGTGGGCGAGGCCATCAACCCCGAGGCGTGGACCTGGTTCCACCGGGTCATCGGCGGCGGCCGCTGCCCGATCGTCGACACCTGGTGGCAGACCGAGACCGGCGCCATCATGATCTCCCAGCTGCCGGGCGTGACGACCGCCAAGCCGGGCTCCGCGCAGGTGCCGATCCCCGGCATCAAGGTCGACGTCGTGGACGACACCGGGCAGTCCGTGCCCAACGAGACCTCGGGCTTCCTGGTGCTGCGCGAGCCGTGGCCCGCGATGCTGCGGACCATCTGGGGCGACGACGACCGCTACGTGGACACGTACTGGTCCCGGTTCGGCGAGATGTACTTCGCCGGCGACGGCGCCAAGCGCGACGCCGACGGGGACGTGTGGATCCTCGGGCGCGTCGACGACGTCATGAACGTCTCCGGCCACCGCCTGTCCACCCCGGAGATCGAGTCCGCGCTCGTGTCCCACCCGTCCGTGGCCGAGGCCGCGGTGGTGGGCGCCACGGACGAGACCACCGGCCAGGCCGTGATCGCATTCGTCATCCTCTCCGACCAGGCCGACGCCGAGGGCCGGGACAAGACCGAGCTGGCCGAGGAGATGCGGGCCCACGTGGGCAAGGAGATCTCCCCGATCGCCAAGCCCAAGAAGGTGCTCATCGTCCCCGAGCTGCCCAAGACCCGGTCCGGGAAGATCATGCGCCGGCTGCTCAAGGACGTGGCGGAGGACCGGGAGGTCGGCGACGTCTCGACCCTCGCGGACCAGACCGTGATGCAGCAGATCGTGGACTCGCTCGCCAAGTAGTCCGCGCCCCAGCTCCGCAGCGCCCCCTCGCCCCTGCCGTGCGAGGGGGCGCTGCGGCGTCCGGGGGCCGCGCCCGGACCGGCGGGCGCCGGAGTGAGAGGATGCGGGCATGACCAGCACGCGCAGACCGATCTACGTCCTCAACGGCCCCAACCTCAACCTGCTCGGCGTCCGGCGCCCGGAGGTGTACGGCACCACGACGCTCGCGGACATCGAGGAGGCCGTGCGCGCCCGGGCCGCCGCGGGCGGGTGGGACGTCGAGTTCCACCAGTCCAACCACGAGGGCGTCCTGGTGGACCGGATCCAGGAGGCCCGCACGGAGGGCGCGGCGATCGTGATCAACCCCGCGGCCTTCACGCACTACTCGATCGCGATCCACGACGCGCTCGAGGCGGCGGAGCTGCCCGTGGTGGAGGTGCACCTGTCCAACGTGCACCGGCGCGAGGCGTTCCGGCACACGTCCTACGTGTCCCTGCAGGCGGACGTGGTGATCGCCGGGGCGGGGGCCTTCGGCTACGAGATGGCGGTCGAGCACCTGCTGCGGACCCTGGAGCGGTAGCCGCTCAGGCGGCGCAGGAGCCGGAGTCCACGGCCTGGGTGGCGCCCGCGGCGGCGCCCAGCGCCCCGCGCAGCTCGTCCAGGGTGAGGGCGTAGCCGACCTGCCCCTCGAGGGCCTTGGCGAAGACGACGCCGACGACGGAGCCGTCCTGCGCCACGAGCGGGCCGCCGGAGTTGCCCTGCTGCACCTGACCGGCCAGCTGGATGATCTCCATCGTCCCACCGGTCCCCTCCACGGGCGCGAGCGCGGTGCCCTGCACGGTGGCGGGCCCGGCGGCGAACGGCCCGCCCAGGGGGTAGCCCATGAAGGCGACCGAGTCCCCGGCCGCGGGGTCCGCCCCGAGCGGCAGCGCGGCCAGCGGCAGGGACGGCGCGGAGAGGACGGCGAGGTCGGAGCCCGGGTCGTAGTGGACGACGGCGGCGGCGTGCACCTGCCCGTCCCGGGTCTGCACCACCGGCTCGTCCACCCCGGCCACCACGTGCGCGTTGGTCACCACCTGCCCGGCGTCGGTCACGAAGCCCGAGCCGGTCTGGTTCTGGCGGCACTCCACCGCCATGCCGTAGACCTGCACCACGGACTCCCCGGCCGCCTGCAGCGCGGGCGTGCTCGTGCTCTCGTCGGGGGCCTCCTCGGCGGGGAAGAGCAGCTCGTCGAGCTGACGGATGCCGGTGGCCCCGCCCACGGCGTCCCGGGCCTCGGTCACCGCGGCGCGCACCGGTCCCGGGGTGTGCTCGTCGATCGTGCGCAGCACGGTCGAGGACGCCACCTGCTGGGACACGGCCGGGATGCCCAGCTGGCCGACGAGCGAGGCGAGCAGCGAGAGCACGAGCGCGGCGACGGCCACGTCGAGGGCCGCCCCCGCGATCCGGTTGAGCGCGCCCAGGCGCATGCGCTCGGTCACGGCGGACAGGGCGCGGCCCACCAGCCCGCCCAGCATCTGCCCCGCCACCAGCAGGACCAGCACCGTGGCGAGCACGGCGCCCACGCGGTACTGCGGGTCCACCTGCGCGCTCACCCACGGGGCGGCCGAGAACGCCGCCACCCCGCCGAACACGAGCCCGGCCAGGGAGAACAGGGAGTTGAAGAAGCCGCGGCTGAACCCGTAGAAGAGGTAGCCCAGGAGCACGACGGCCAGGAGGACGTCGAGCAGGTTGAAGGACGGAGACATCGGGTTCCTCTGCGAGTTCTTCGGGGCCGGGAGCCGGGGAGCGAGCCACCAGCATAGGGAGCGCGGCTGGGAGATCCGTGGAGCGGGCCTGCCGCCCCGCCCTGGCCCGCCGCGCCCGTCCTTGGGATTCGCGGGCCGGAGACACTACAGTGAACGTCAGGTACGTTAGGTCGCTCACACACCGGTGCGGGCGACTCCCGCTGACATCGGCCGCCACGGGCAACGGCCCGGCGGCACATCTTGAGGAGAACCATGGATATCGACGTCCTCCGCCGCGCTCCCCTGTTCGCGTCCCTGGACGACCAGGCCTTCGCCGCCCTCACCGAGGAGCTCACCGAGGTCGACCTCTCGCGCGGCTCCACGCTGTTCCACGAGGGCGATCCGGGCGACCAGCTGTACTTCATCATCTCGGGCAAGATCAAGCTCGGCCGCACCGCCCCGGACGGCCGCGAGAGCCTCGTGGCGATCATGGGCCCGGGCGAGCTGTTCGGCGAGATGGCGCTGTTCGACCCGAGCCCGCGCTCCACGTCCGCGACCGCCGTGTCCGAGACGCGCCTGGCCGGGCTCAAGCACGAGAACCTCAAGAAGGTCATCGAGCGCTCCCCCGACGTCTCCGCGCAGCTGCTGCAGGCCCTGGCCCGCCGGCTGCGGCGCACCAACGAGAGCCTCGCCGACCTGGTCTTCTCCGACGTGCCCGGCCGGGTGGCGAAGGCGCTGCTGGACCTGGCCGACCGGTTCGGCCGGCCCGCCACCGACGGCATCCTCGTGGCGCACGAGCTCACCCAGGAGGAGCTGGCCCAGCTCGTCGGCGCGTCCCGCGAGACCGTGAACAAGGCGCTGGCCGAGTTCGTCCAGCGCGGCTGGATCCGGCTCGAGGCGCGCGCCGTGGTGATCCTCGACCTGCAGCGGCTCAAGCAGCGCAGCCGCTGAGTCCTGCCCCCGCATCGGGACGGCCCGGTCACCCTCGCGGGTGACCGGGCCGTCCGCGTGTGCGGGCACGGAGGCGGCTCAGGTCAGGTCGAGGCGCAGCACGGGCCGGCCGTCGTGCACCTCGAGCACCGGGTTGCGGGCCACCACGGCCCGCTTCCTGGCCAGGAAGGCGATCGCCGAGGTGCACTCGGCGACCGACTCGAGCACGCACTGCACGCCGGGCGAGGAGAGGTCGTCGATCGTGCGGCCCACGGTGTCCTCCTGCCCCACGAGGTCCCCGAGCCAGCTGCCCGCCGGATCGGCCACGGCCTGCGCGGCGTCCACCCAGCGGCCCCAGACGCCCTTCGACTCGAGCACGGACGGGGCCTGCCCATCGGGGACCACCGCGGTGAAGTAGTGGATGTCGTACCGGCGGTGGGCGAAGTCGGAGGTGATCCAGTGCGCGAGGGGCTTGAGCAGGTCGGAGCGCAGCACGAGCCGGCGCCGGCCGAGGACCTGGGCGAGGGACACGTCCCCCACGGCGAGCGCCTCCCGGGAGCGCATCCACTCGGCGCCCTCCACCGACTCGACGGTGCTCATCGTGTCCGACCCGGCCAGCAGGACGCCGGCCTCCTCGAACGCCTTGCGCACCGCGGCGACCACGGTGCGCCGCGCCCGGCCGAGGTCGTCCTCGACGCCGAGCCTGCGCGCCCAGTCCGCGGGGCTGGGCCCGGCCCAGTCGAGGGGCTCGTCGTCGTGGGGCTCGAGGGTCCCGCCGGGGAACCCGACGGTGCCGAGCGGTGAGTTGCCCGGGCGGTACTTGAGGTAGGTCTCCACGCCGTGCTCGCCGTCCCGCACGAAGACCACCGCGGCGGCCGGTGAGGGCGCGCTGCCGGGGATGCCGGCACCCCGCTCGAGCCAGGCCTGCGCGGCCCCGCGCTGGCCCTCCGGGATCTCGAACCAGCGCACGGCCGGCGGACGGCCCTGCCGCGGGGGCTGCGAATCAGCGGAACTCGGCAACGAGCTCCACCTCGACCGGCGCGTCGAGCGGCAGGACCGCGACGCCCACCGCGGAGCGGGCGTGCACCCCGGCGTCGCCGAAGATCCGGCCCAGCAGCTCGGAGGCGCCGTTGATCACGCCGGGCTGGCCGGTGAAGCCGGGATCGGAGGCCACGAAGCCGACGACCTTCACGATCCGGACCACCCGGTCCAGGTCCCCGACGGCCTCCTTGACCGCGGCCACGGCGTTGAGGGCGGCGCGGGCCGCGAGCTCGTGGGCGTCCTCGGGGGAGACGGTGCCCGCCGCCCCGGACGCGGACACCTTGCCGGTGGCGGGCAGCTGCCCGTCCACGAAGGGCAGCTGGCCCGAGGTGTGCACCCACGAGCCGGTGACCACGGCGGGCACGTAGGCGGCCACGGGGGCCGCGACGGCCGGGAGCTCGAGGCCGAGCTCGGCGATGCGGGATTCGACGGCGGAGCCGTTGCTCATGGAAGTCCTCCGGTGTGGTGGGGCTGCGGTGTCCGGGCGTCAGCCCTTGGGTCGCTTGAAGTAGGCGATGGGGTTGGTCTGGACGGGGGCGTTCACGTTGCCCGCCGGGACGTCGGCGGGGGTGCTGCCGGGGAGCACGGTGACGAGCTCCCACCCGTCGTCGCCCCAGTTGTCGAGGATCTGCTTGGTGGCGTGGATCATGAGCGGCACGGTGGCGTATTCCCAGGTAGTCATGGCCCCAGCGTAGCCACGAACGCGGGGACGCGCTCCGCCGTGACGGGCCGCACACCGGCTGCGGCCAGGTTCGCGCTTGTAGACTGTCCGAATGGCTTCCCGCAAGAACCCTGCCACGCAGGCACCGTCAGCCCTGGGCAACGTCGTGGCGTTCATCGCCACGAGCGTCGTTGCCGGCATCGTGGCCGCCGGTCTCCTGGTCCCCCCCGCAGCCGCCACCGGTCTCGCCGCCAACGCCTCCATCGGGTGGTTCAAGGACCTCCCGGCCCAGATGGAGGCGGGGCCGATGTCGCGCGCCTCCACCGTGGTGGCGCGGGACGGGACCGAGATCGCCACGTTCTACGCGCAGAACCGCACCCCTGTGTCCCTGGACGAGATGTCCCCGCACATGAGTGCCGCGATCCTCGCGATCGAGGACCGCGACTTCTACGAGCACGGCGGCGTGGACCTCGGCGGCATCCTGCGCGCCCTGGGCAACAACATCATCCGCCCGGACGCCCGCCAGGGCGCGTCGACCATCACGCAGCAGTACGTGAACAACCTGCTCATCGACTCCCAGGTCCGCGCCGGCGAGGAGGCCACCACCATCGGCGCCGACAAGGGCTACACGGACAAGATCAAGGAGATCAAGCTCGCCCTGTCCATGGAGCAGGAGCTGAGCAAGGACGAGATCCTCGAGGGCTACCTCAACATGGTGCTCTTCGGCGGGCAGAACTACGGCGTGGAGGCGGCCGCCCAGTACTACTGGGGCATCCCCGCGTCCGACCTGAGCATCTCCCAGTCCGCCGTCCTGGCCGGGATGGTGCAGTCCCCCAACTACTACGACCCCGCCGCGAACCCGGAGGCAGCCACCGAGCGGCGCAACATCGTGCTGGACACGATGCTCACCACCGGGGCCATCACCCAGGAGGAGCACGCGGCCGCGGCCGCCGAGCCCATCGAGGTGGACCCCAACCCCACCAACTCCGGGTGCACGGCCGCCGAGATCGCCCCCTACTTCTGCGACTACGTGGAGAACTCCATCCTCCAGGACTCGGCGTTCGGCGAGACCCCCGAGGAGCGGCTCAAGACCCTGCAGCTCGGCGGGCTCACCATCACCACCACGCTCGACGTCGAGGCCCAGCGCGCGGCCGAGGAGTCGGTCAACGAGACCCAGCCGCGGGACGACAACCCGGACAACGTCTCCACCGCGCTCGTCTCCCTCGAGCCGACCAACGGCGACATCGTGGCGATGGCGCAGAACACCTACTACTCCACCGGCGAGGGCGACTCCAACACCACGTACAACTTCAACGTGGACTCGTGGATGGGCGGGGCCGGCGGCTTCCAGGTCGGCTCGACCTACAAGCCGCTGACCTACGCCGCGTGGATCGACGCCGGCAACGGCGCGGAGGACGAGATCGACGCGACCCGGACCAAGTGGCCCGCAGACCACCGGTGGAAGGCCTCGTGCCTGGAGCGCGGGTACAAGATCGAGCCCGGCAACAACGGCGAGGGCTTCGAGATCCAGAACGCCGAGTCCGGCTACACCCGGGAGATGGAGGCCGACTTCGGCCTGTACAACTCGATCAACACCGCGATCTACGCGATGGCCGAGGACCTCGACCTGTGCGACATCGGGGAGATCTCCGAGTCCCTGGGCATCGTCAACGGCAAGGACGGCGAGCCCGTGGACACCACGGTCCTCGCGTCCCTGCTGGGCGGCTCCGTGGACATCTCCCCCATGACCATGGCCCGGGCGTACTCGGCGTTCGCCAACCGCGGCGAGATGTGCGAGCCCCGCGCCCTCGAGCGGGTCGTGGACTACACGGGCAAGGAGTACGAGATCCCCGAGACGTCCTGCGAGCGCGTGATCAGCGAGGACGTGGCCGACGGCGTGAACTTCGCGCTCAACCAGACCCTGGTCCGCGGCTCCGGCTGGCAGCGGGAGATCGGCCTGCCGGGCGCCTCCGCCGCCAAGACCGGCACCACCGACAACTCGACCCAGACGTGGATGATCGGCTACACCCGCGGCCTGGCCACCGCGTCCTGGGTCGGCAACTACGAGTTCGGCTCCCGGTCCCTGAACGGGCTGTCGATCGGCGGGGAGCGCACCGAGGGCGACGACTGGGTGGACGGCTCCACCTACGCCGGCGGCCAGTGGCAGCGGTTCATGGAGGAGGTGGCCCGGGACTACGACACGGACGAGTTCGAGGAGCCCTCCGACCGTGTGCTCGAGGGCCGCAACGGCACCTCGGAGCCCGGCTGAGGCCGGGAGCGGGAGTGGATCGCGTGCACACCCCCCGGGGCGCCGTCGCGCCCGCCCTGCGGACCGCCGCCGCCGTGACGGCGGCCGGTGCCGGGGCGGCGGCGGGCCTCGGCGCGTGGGGCGTCGTCGTCGAGCGCCGCCGGTTCCAGCTGCGCACGGAACGGCTCCGGCTGCTGCCCGAGGGCAGCGCGCCGCTGCGGATCCTGCACCTGTCGGACCTGCACGTCTGGCCCGGCCAGCGCGCTGTGCGGGAGTTCGTGCACTCGCTCGCGGCGCTGGAGCCGGACCTCGTGGTGGACACCGGGGACAACCTCTCCCACCCCGGGGCGCTGCCGTGGCTGCTGGAGATCCTGGAGCCGCTGTTCCGCTTCCCCGGGGCCTACGTCCCGGGGTCCAACTGCTACTTCGCGCCGCGGCCCAAGAACCCGTTCCGCTACCTGTGGCGGGACACCTCCGGGGAGGGCCGGGACGAGGCGCCCCGGCTGCCCACCCAGGACATGCACGACGCGTTCGACGCCGCGGGCTGGACGCCGCTGATCAACCGCTCCGCCCGGATGGAGGTCGCGGGCCTCACCCTGGACCTGTCCGGGGTGGACGACCCGCACCTGGGCTACGACCGGCACCCCGGCTTCGGTGACCCCGCGACGGCGGACCTGCGCCTCGGGGTGGCCCACGCCCCCTACCTGCGGACCCTGGACCGGTTCGCGGCGGACGGCGCGCAGCTGGTGCTGGCCGGGCACACGCACGGCGGGCAGGTCTGCCTGCCCGGTGGGCGGGCGCTGGTCAGCAACTGCGACCTCGAGCCGGAGCGCTGCAAGGGGCTCATCACCCAGGGCGGGGTGCCGGTCAACGTGTCGGCGGGCCTGGGGACGTCCCGCTTCGCCCCGATCCGGCTGTTCTGCCCGCCCGAGGCCGTGCTGCTGACGCTCACGGACTGAGCGGGCCTCCCCCGGCCGCCTGCACGCCGGCCGCCCGCACGCCGGCCGCCCGCACGCCGGCCGTCCGCGCGGGCGCTTTCAGCCGCCGCGCGGCACCAGGGCCTCGAGCACCGCGGGAAGGCGGGTGACGCCGTCGGAGCCGCAGAAGTGTCCCGCCCGCGGCACCACCCGCACGGGGGCGTCGAGCCGCGCGGCGAGCGCCTCGGTGGCGGCCGCCGGCACGGTCGGGTCGTTGTCCGAGCGCAGCACCAGACGACGCCGGGCGCCGGCGCGCACGGCGGAGACGTCCACGTCCTCGGCGAGGAACTCCTCGAGGAGCGGCACGGCCTCGAGCCGTCCCGTGAAGCCGGCCACGAGCACCAGCCCGCCGAGCGTCCACGGCTGGGGCAGACCGGCGAGGTGGCGCAGGATGGTGATGCAGCCCAGGCTGTGGCCCACCAGGTGGGTGTGCGGGTCCGGCTCGCCGACCGCCCGTGCCACGGCGGCCAGCCACGCCCCGGATTCCGGGAAGGACGGCTCCGGCAGCTCCACGACCTCGGTCCGCACGCCCTCGGCGGCGAGCCGGTCGCGCAGCCACGGGAACCAGTGCTGGTCGGGGGCGGCGTCGTAGCCGTGCACCACCACCACCCGGCGGACCTCCGGCTCCGGGCCGCTCACCCGGAGATCTCGGGGACCGCCACGATGATCCGGTGGTTGGTCCTGTCGCACAGGTACATCTCGACCGTGCCCTCCGGCACCGGGCCGCCCTCGGGCCACTGGTCCTCGGGGATCTGGCGCAGGGGCCCGCCGCAGGACGGGCAGATGGGGTCCATGGTGATCTCCTCCAGGGGTCGGCTCCCGGGCCGGCGGGCCCGTGGCCCGAGCTTCCCCCAAAACGACGCCGCCCACAATCCCCCCGCACCGCCCGGGGCCGGCGGACCGGACGGACGCGGGCGCATGGGCGCGCGCACGGGCCCGGTCTGCCGGGTCCCGGCGGCCCCCGCCGGACGGACCGCTGCGGCGCCTGTGGTCACACCATAGGATGTGGCGTGGACCACCCCGGTTGCCCCGCCTCCCCGTCAGGAGATCCCATGACCGCCCCCACCACGCATCCCGTCCCCGCCCCCGAGGCCCTGCTGGAGGAGCTGCGGGCCGGGTGCGGCCGCGACGCGGTGGTGACCTCGGAGCTCGAGCACCGCGCGCTGGCCCACGACGCCTCCCACTACCTGCTGCAGCCCGCGGCGGTGGTGCGCCCGCGCTCGGCCGCGGACATGGGCCACCTCTTCCGCGCGGTCGCCCGCCACGGCCTGGGCCTGACCTTCCGCTCCGGCGGGACGTCCCTGTCCGGGCAGTCCGTGACGGACCAGGTGCTGGTCGACGTCCGGCGGAACTTCCGGGGGGTCGAGGTGCTGGACGGCGGCCGGCGGGTCCGTGTGCAGCCCGGGGCCACGGTGCGGCAGGTCAATGCCCGGCTGGCCCCGTACGGCCGCAAGCTGGGGCCGGACCCGGCGAGCGAGGCCGCGTGCACGATCGGCGGTGTGGTGGCCAACAACTCCTCGGGCATGGCCTGCGGGACCGAGGCCAACACCTATCGGACGCTGGAGTCCCTGGTGTTCGTCCTGCCCTCCGGGACCCGGGTGGACACCGCGGACCCGGACGCCGACCGGCGGCTGCGGGAGCTCGAGCCGGCCCTGCACGAGGGTCTGCTGCGGCTGCGGGACCGGGTGCGCGGCGACCCGGCGTCGGTGCGCACGATCGAGCGGCAGTTCTCGATGAAGAACACCATGGGCTACGGCCTCAACTCCTTCCTGGACCACGACGAGCCGGTGCGGATCCTCGAGCACCTGATGGTCGGCAGCGAGGGCACCCTGGGCTTCGTGGCCCAGGCGGTCTTCCGGACGGTGGAGATCCTGCCGTTCGCCTCCACGGGACTGCTGGTGTTCCCGGACCTGGCCACGGCCACCCGCACGGTCCCCGCCCTGGTGGCGGCCCGCTCGGCCACGGTCGAGCTGCTGGACGCCACGTCCCTGAAGGTCTCCCAGCGCACGGGACTGGCCCCGGCGCAGATCCTGGACATCGACGTCCGCGACCACGCGGCGCTGCTCGTCGAGTACCAGGGCCGCACGCCCGAGGAGGAGCAGGAGCTCTCGGCGGGCGCCGCCGGGCTGTTCCGCACCCTGGACCTCGCAGTACCGCCCGCCCTGACGGACGACCCCGCGTCCCGGGCGGCGCTGTGGACCGTGCGCAAGGGCCTCTACACCACCGTGGCGGGTGCCCGGCCGAGCGGGTCCAACGCGCTGCTCGAGGACGTCGTCGTCCCTGTCGCGGAGCTCGGCGAGACCTGCGAGCAGCTCACGGGGCTCTTCGACGCCCACGGCTACCGGGACTCGGTGATCTTCGGGCACGCCAAGGACGGCAACGTGCACTTCATGCTCAACGAGCAGTTCGACCGCCCGGACCTGCTGGCCCGCTACGAGCGCTTCACCGAGGACATGGTCGCCCTGGTCCTCGACCACCACGGCTCGCTCAAGGCCGAGCACGGCACGGGCCGCAACATGGCGCCGTTCGTGCGCCGGCAGTACGGGGACGAGCTCTACGAGGTCATGGTGGCGCTCAAGCGGCTCGTCGACCCGGGCGCGCTGCTGAACCCGGGCGTGCTGCTCAACGAGGACCCCACGGTGTACGTGCGGGACCTCAAGACCGCGCCCACGGTGGAGCAGGAGGTGGACCGGTGCGTGGAGTGCGGCTACTGCGAGCCGGTCTGCCCGTCCAAGGACCTCACCCTCACGCCGCGGCAGCGCATCGTGGGCCGCCGGGAGATCGCGGCGGCCGAGGAGCGGGGGGACACGGAGCTCGCCGGCCGGCTGCGCGCCGAGTACGACTACGAGGGCCTGCAGACGTGCGCCGTGGACGGGATGTGCGTGACGGCCTGCCCCGTGCTCATCAATACGGGGGACCTCGTGCGCCGGCTGCGCGCCGAGGACCACAGCCGGGTCGCGGACGCCGGCTGGGGCGCCGCCGCGCGGGCGTGGGGGGCGACGACGACGGGCGCCGGGCTCGGCCTGACCGCCGCGAAGGCCCTGCCCGCCGCGCTGCCGGCCGCCGCGACCGCCGCGGCCCGGGCCGTCCTCGGCGCCGAGCACGTGCCGCAGTACAAGGCGGAGCTGCCCGCGGGCGGCCCGCCCCGGCCGCACCGGCGGGACCCGGCCGCGGAGGCCGTGTTCTTCCCGGCGTGCATCAACTCGATGTTCGGCACGGCCGCCCGCCCCGGGGGCGGCACGGGCCTGACCGCCTCGGAGGCGTTCCTGGCGCTGTGCGACCGCGCCGGGGTGCACGTCACCGTCCCCGAGGGCATCGGGAACCTGTGCTGCGGGACGCCGTGGAAGTCGAAGGGCCTGCCCACCGGGTACGCCACGATGTCGGAGCGGACGCTGGCCGGGCTGTGGGAGGCGACCCGCCAGGGCGAGCTGCCGGTCGTCTGCGACGCCGCGTCCTGCACCGAGGGCCTGGAGACCATGTCCGAGCTGGCGGCGGCGTCCAGCGAGTACCACGCGCTGCGGTTCGTGGACGCGGTGGAGTTCGTGGCGGACCGGGTGCTGGGGCGGCTGACCGTCAGCCGCCCGATCGGGTCCATGGCACTGCACCCCACGTGCTCGAGCGTGCACCTGGGCATCACCGGCGCCTTCGAGACCCTGGCCCGGGCGATCAGCGAGGACGTGGTCGTGCCGAAGGACTGGGGCTGCTGCGCCTACGCCGGGGACCGCGGGATGCTGCACCCCGAGTTCACGGCCTCGGCCACCGCGGCCGAGGCCCGCGAGGTCACCGGCCGCCGCTTCGACGCCTACGCGTCCCTGAACCGCACGTGCGAGCAGGGCATGACGGAGGCCACCGGCCACCCGTACCGGCACGTGCTCGAGCACCTGGAGGAGGCGACCCGCTGATCCGCGCCCCAGTTTCGGTTGTGCACAACTGAGTTGTGCTCAACCGACCCCTGTGCCACCATGGGGTCATGGACGCAGATCTCCGGCTCGACGCGCAGCTGTGCTTCGCGCTCTACGCCGCCTCACGTGCCACGACCGCGGCCTACCGCGAGCCGCTGGCGGAGCTCGGCCTGACCTACCCGCAGTACCTCGCGCTGCTCGCGCTGTGGGAGGCGGACGGCCAGACCGTCTCGGCGCTGGGCTCCCGCCTCCGCCTGGACAGCGGCACCCTCTCCCCGCTGCTCAAGCGGATGGAGACCGGCGGCCTCCTCGAGCGCCGCCGGGGGCACGACGACGAGCGGCGGGTCACCGTCCACCTCACGCCGTCCGGCCACCGGCTGCGCGAGCGCGCCCCGGCCGTGCAGCAGCGCGCCCTGGAGGCCTCGGGGCTGACCGCCGCCGAGATGGAGACGCTGCGGGCCCTGGCCCGGCGGATCGGCGCCCCCGCCGATCCGGGCGCCGCGGACCGCGCCGGCGCGGACGGCACCGGAACCCGAACCACCACCACCGACACCCAGGAGTGACCAGCATGGACACCGTCTACACCGCCGAGGCCCTCGCCACCGGTGCCGGCCGCGACGGCCGCACCCGCACCACCGACGGCCGGATCGACCTGGGCCTGGCCGTCCCGCAGGAGATGGGCGGCTCCGGCGACGGCGCCAACCCCGAGCAGCTCTTCGCCGCGGGCTACGCCGCCTGCTTCCACTCCGCGCTGCAGATGGTGGCCCGGCAGGAGAAGGTGAAGCTCGGCGACTCCAGCGTCGGGGCCCGCGTGGGCATCGGCGGCAACGGCCAGGGCGGCTTCGGCCTCGAGGTCGACCTCGAGGTCGTGCTCCCCGACCTCGACCCGGCCACCGCGCAGGCCCTGGCGGACAAGGCCCACCAGGTGTGCCCGTACTCGAACGCCACCCGCGGCAACGTCGACGTCCGCGTGACCGTCGCCGACGACTGATCCCCGCTCCCCCGCTCCCTTCCCTCGACCCCCAGGAGAACCGATGACCCCGCCCACCAGCACCCGCCAGGTCGTGCTCGCCTCCCGCCCCGACGGCACCCCCACCCCCGAGAACTTCCGGCTCGAGGAGGCCGCGCTGCCCGCGCCCGGTCCCGGCCAGGTCGTGGTCGCCAACCGCTGGATGTCCGTGGACCCGTACATGCGCGGCCGGATGAACGACGTGAAGTCCTACGTCCCGCCGTTCCAGGTGGACCGTCCGCTCGACGGCGGCGCCGTGGGCGAGGTCATCGCTTCCTCCGCGCCCGAGCTGCCCGTGGGCGCCACGGTGCTGCACGGGGCCGGGTGGCGGGAGCACGCGCTCGTCGAGGCCGCCTCGGCCACCGTGGTGGACCCCGCCCTCGCCCCGGAGTCGGCCTACCTGGGGGTGCTCGGCATGCCGGGGCTCACCGCGTACGCCGGCCTCATGGCGGCCGCACGGTTCCGGCCCGGGGACACGGTCTTCGTCTCCGGCGCCGCCGGGGCCGTGGGCTCGCTCGTCGGCCAGATCGCAAAGCTCAGCGGCGCCGCCCGCGTGATCGGCAGCGCCGGCTCGCCCGAGAAGGTCGCCCGCCTGCTGGAGCTCGGCTTCGACGCCGCCTTCGACTACCACGACGGCCCGGTGCTCCCCCAGCTGCGGCGCGCGGCGCCCGAGGGCATCGACGTCTACTTCGACAACGTGGGCGGCGAGCACCTGGAGGCCGCGATCTCCGCGCTGAACGTCCACGGCCGCGTGTGCCTGTGCGGGGCGATCTCGCAATACAACGCGACCGAGCCCCCGGCGGCGCCGCGGAACCTGGCGCTGGCGATCGGCAAGCAGCTGAGCCTGCAGGGCTTCCTGGTCAGCGGTCACCAGGACCTGGGCCCGGAGTTCCGCGAGAAGATGGCCGGCTGGCTCGCGGCCGGCGAAATCCGGTGGGACGAGACCGTGCGCGAGGGGCTGGACGACGCCCCGCAGGCGTTCATCGACCTGCTCGCCGGGGCCAACACCGGCAAGATGGTCGTCAAGCTGTGAGCTGAGCCGTCAGGCCGTCAGCTCGGCGCCGCCGGCGGCCAGCCGCGCGGCGAGCTCCCGCACCCCGGACACCCTGAGGTCCGGGGTGCGCGCGTACGTCGGCCAGGGCGAGCCGTGCCGGTCGATCCAGGCCGTGCGCAGCCCGGCGCGGGCGGCGCCGTGCAGGTCCCAGGGGTGCACCGCGACCATGAGCATCTGCTCCGGCGGCACGCCCCACGCCCCGCTCGCCCAGGTGTAGGCCTCGGACGCCGGCTTCCAGCAGGGGGCCTCCTCGACGGAGCAGACGCGCTCGAAGTGCTGCCGCACGCCCCCGCGCTCGAGCAGGCCCTCGGCCGTGGCCGCGGAGCCGTTGGTGAGGGCCGTGAGCCGGAACCCGGCGTCTGCCAGGGAGCGCACCCCGTCCGGGACGTCCGCGTGCAGGGGCAGCCGCTGCACGGCGTCCAGGACCCGGGCCACGGCGTCCTCCACGTCCCCGGCCGGCGGGTGCAGGGTGAAGAGCGTGCGCGCCGTCTCCTGCCCCAGCACGGAGAACGGCTGGGCCTCTCCGTGGACCGCCAGCGCGAAGCCCTCCCGCAGGACGGAGGCGAACCACGTGGCCGCCAGCTCCCCCGGCACCCCGACCTCCTCGAAGGCGTGGCGCAGGGGGCGCATGTCGGAGAGGGTCTCGTTCACGTCGAACACGAGGACGGGTCTGTCGTCGGTGGTCATTCCGGGGCCTTTCGTTCGCGGTGGTGCGCGGCACGGTCCGCGCGGGAGCCGGCGGGGGCGCTCAGCCTGCCGGGACGAGCCGGCCCAGGGGGCTGTTCTCGAAGTCGTCGAGGAGGGCCTGCGGGTCCGCGTAGACGGCCACGGCCCCGGCCTCGCGCAGCTCCGTCTCGCTGATCCCGCCGCTGGTCAGGCACACGGCGTCGAGGCCGAGCTTCCACGCGGACTCGACGTCCCAGCGGGCGTCCCCCACCACGATCGCGTCCTCGGGGCGTAGGTTCCCGGCCTCCAGGGCCGCGGCGAAGATGTCCGGGGCGGGCTTGCTGTGCTCGGCGTCCGTGGCGGTCGTGACCGCCGTGAGCAGGTCGTCCGAGCCGAGGGCCTCCCGCATGGCGGCCACCTCGGTGACGTTCGACGACGACGCCAGCACCACCACGAGCCCCGCGTCGGTGCAGCGGCGCAGCAGCTCGGCGGCGCCGCGGGTGGGCTTGAGCCCCGGCCAGTGCACGGAGAACAGGGCCCCGTGGGCCGCGCCGATGGCGTCGTCCCCGTCCCGGTCCCGGTCCGCGGGCAGCAGCTCGTCGATCAGCTGCTCCGAGCCCATGCCGATGAGCCGGTGGATGCGGTGCATGGGGACGTCGTGCCCGGCCTGGTTGAAGGCGTGCCACCAGGCGACGGTGTGCAGGTAGCTCGAGTCGATGAGGGTGCCGTCGACGTCGAACAGGACGCCGCGCCGGCTCGGCGCCGAGCGGTCGGGGGTCCGGGGAGGAGTCATGGCCTCACCCTCCCACCCGGTGGCCGGGTGAGCAATGGGGCGCGGAGTGGCGGTGGCGGCGCGGGTGCTCCGGGGGGACTCGTCCTGCTGTCGTGGAACGCCACCGCTCCCCCGACAACGACTGTGCGGAGGAAGGTCGGGGGCCGCCCGGTCCCGACCTCCCGCCGCTCACTGCACCGGCACGTCGTCGGCGGCGCTGTGCGGGCCGCTCCCCTGGTCCGCGGTGGCCGGACCGAGCGGGAGCCCGCGTCCGTCCTGCTGCGCGCTCTCGTCCGCCCCCGTGCCGTCGACGTCCCGGGTGGAGGCCGCGAAGCGCTGGATCACGGCTGCCGCCGCGTCGGTCATCTCGCCCAGTCCCCGGGCGTCGACGTTGGCGAGGTCGTCGCACGCGCCGTGGTAGCAGAAGTCGTAGGCGACTCCGGCCCGGCCGCCGAACAGCGCGGCCTGCTCCGCGGTCTTGATCCCCTCGGCGCCGGTGAACAGACCGCCGGAGGGGACGCCCTCGGCGATGAAGGGCCCGTAGTCGCTGCGGCCGCTGAACTCCGTCTCACCGGAGGCCAGGCCCACGGAGCCGAAGTGCTCGTGGAAGGCCGCCTCGATCGCGGCCGAGCCCGCCGGGGCGATCACGGGGCCGTCGGGGCCCTGCACGGGCGGGAACGCGGAGTGGTCGCCGTCGTAGACGAACCGCCCGTGGTTCGGGGAGCCGATCATGTCGAAGTTCAGGTACACCGCGATGTCCTCCAGCGCGGCGGGGTCGTTGGTCTTCAGGTCCGCGACGTAGTGCCGGGAGCCGCGCAGGCCGAACTCCTCCGCGCCCCACCAGGCGAAGCGCACCGTGTTCGCGGTCTCGGTGCCCGCGAGCGCCTCGGCGATGGCCAGGATCCCCGCGGAGCCCGAGCCGTTGTCGTTGATGCCCGCGCCCTCGGGGACGCTGTCCAGGTGGGCCCCGACCATCACCGTGCTCCCGGGATCGCCCGAGCCCGTCTCGGCGAGGACGTTGAACGTCTCACGGTTCTCGGAGACGGTCTGCGCCGTCACGGTCACCTCGCCCCCGCCCAGCAGGGCGGTCCCGGCCGCATGGCTGAGACCGACCACCGGGAGGGTCGTGGCACCGGGCTCCCCGAGCGTGCCGGCGACCACGCCTTCCTCTCCGGGGAGACCGGTGTTGAAGATCAGCACCGCGGAGGCCCCGGCGGCCTGGGCGTTGGCGGCCTTCACGCCGAAGGTGCACGTGCCCCGCTGGAGCAGGGCGACGCTGCCCGCCGTGAAGCCTGCGAAGTCCTCGGCCTCGCAGCCGCTGGTGCTCGCCGCCGGGGCGCCGGTGGTGTCCACGGCCTGCACCGGGGCGGTCACCGTGCCGGACCCGGAGTAGACCATGACGGCCGCCTCCGCCGCGGTCAGGGTCCGCGGGACACCGCCCGGGCCGGGCACGGCCACGGTGGTCGGGACGATCTCCTGGAAGAACGGGAAGGAGAAGCTCTGGACCCGCGGGGCGTAGCCGGCGGCGCGCAGCCGGCCGACCACGTAATCCGCGCTGCCCCGGTAGCCCGGGGTGCCCGAGGCCCGGTTGCCGCCGTTGGCGTGGGCGACGGCCTGGAACACCTCGAGGTGGTCCAGCACCTGCTGCACGGGCACGGCCGCGGCGGTCGGGGCGAGCGCTCCGGCGTCGCCGGCCTCCCCCGGAGCCGCCGTGACGGCGCTCGGCATGGTGAGCGCGAGGGTGCCGGCCAGGGCCGCGGCCACGGTCCATCGGCGGGGTGTGGGGTGCGGCATGGGTCCTCCCGGGGCCTGAGGCCGATCGGGGGCTCGACCGTGTCCGTCATGGGCCCCATCGGGCGGGTGGAGTCCTGCGCACAGGATCTCAGCTCCAGGTCAGGGGCACAATGACCGGACGGATTGTGGCGCCGGGAACCGCATCCGTCTCAGTGCGGCCGCCTCACTCGGTCTGCCTCTGCGCGGCGGCGTTGCTGGGGCCGCGGCCCTGGTCGACAGCGGCGGAGGGAACGGGCGCCACGATGCCGAGCAGCCGCCGGCCCTCCGTCTCGAGGTCCTCGGTGGAGTTCGCGAAGCGCAGGACGACGGCGGAGGCCGCGCCGGTCATCTCCTCCAGCGTCCGGAGGTCGACGTTGCTGAGGTCGTCGCAGGACGCGTGGTAGCAGAAGTCGTAGCCGATGCCCGCCCGGCCGCCGAACAGCGCCGCCTGCTCCACGGTCTTGATCCCCTCCGCCCCGGTGAACAGGCCGCCGGAGGCGATGCCCTCGGCGATGAACGGGCCGTAGTCGCTGCGGCCGCTGAACTCGGTCTCGCCGGAGGCCAGGCCCACGGAGCCGAAGTGCTCGTGGAAGGCCGCCTCGATCGCGGCCGAGCCCGCCGGGGCGGGCACCGAGCCGTCCTCCGGGCCGAAGGCCGAGGCGTCGCCGTCGTAGACGAAGCGCCCGTGGTTCGGGGAGCCGATCATGTCGAAGTTCAGGTACAGCGCGATGTTCCCGAGCGTCCCGGCGTCGCTGGTCTTGAGGTCCGTGACGTAGTGGCGGGACCCGAGCAGGCCGAACTCCTCCGCGCCCCACCAGGCGAAGCGCACCGCGTTGGCGGTCTCCGTGCCGGCGAGCGCCTCGGCGATCGCCAGGATGCCCGCGGATCCGGACGCGTTGTCGTTGATCCCGGGGCCCTCCGGGACGCTGTCCAGGTGGGCGCCGACCATGACCGTGCGCTGCCCGTCGCCGGAGCCCGTCTCGGCGAGGACGTTGAACGTCTCCCGGCTCTCGGAGACGGTCTGCGTGCTGACCGTCACCTCGCCCCCGCCCAGCAGGGCCACGCCGGCCGCGTAGCTCAGGCCGACCACGGGGACGGTCACCCCGCCGGGATCGCCCAGGGTGCCGGCGACCGCGCCCTCCGCGCCGTCCAGTCCCGTGTTGAAGATCAGCACCGCGGACGCTCCGGCGGCCACCGCATTGGCGGCCTTCACCCCGAAGGCGCACGTGCCCCGCTGGAGCAACGCGATGTTCCCCGGCACGAACTCGGCGAAGTCACCGGCCTCGCACCCGCTGGTGCTCGCGGCCTTCTCGCCGGTCGTCCCCACGGCCTGCACCGGCGCCGTCACGGTCCCGGAGCCGGAGTAGGTCATGACCGCCACGTCGGTCGCGGGAAGCTGTCGTCCCCCTGCGCTGACCGTGGCCGGGGCGGTCTCCTGGAAGAAGGGGAAGGTGAACTCTTGGACCCGCGGGGCGTAGCCGGCGGCCCGCAGCCGGCCGACCACGTAGTCCACGCTGCCCCGGTAGCCGGACGTGCCCGAGGCGCGGTTGGCGTTGTTCGCGTTGGCGATGGCCTGGAACACCTCGAGGTGCTCCAGCACCTTCCCGACGGGCACGCCCGCCGCGGTCACCGGGACCACCCCGTCGTGGTCGGGGTGGCGGCGGCCACGGTCCGGTGGTGGTGGGTGCGGTGACGCATGGGATCTCCCGGGGCAGGGGCCGATCGGGGGCTCGACCGTGGGGTCGGCTCCATCGTGCTGGTGGAGCCCTGTGCCCAGAATCTCAACTGCACGTCAGCGGCACAACGGTTGGGCGGATTGTGGCGCAGCGAACGGCCCCGCCCCCGGCAGTTCGCGCCGGGGACGGGGCCGTTCGCTGGGGCTCGGGACCGTCAGGCGGCCGCCTTGTCGTGGCCGTGCCCGTGGCCGCGACCGTGCTCGGAGTGCGGGCCGTGGCCGCGGTCGTCGCCCTTCGGGTGGCCGACGGCGCCCTTGCCCTTCTGCCGGTAGGGCTTGCCCTCGCCGTTGACGTCGTGGGTGGACGTCGCGTAGCGCAGGACGACCGCCGCGGCGGCGTCGGACATCTCCTCCATGCCCTGGAGGTTCACGTTCGAGATGTCGTCGCACGCGGAGTGGTAGCAGGAGTCGTATGCGACGCCGGCCTGGCCGCCGAACAGCTCGGCCTGCTCCTGGGTCTTCACGCCCTCGGCGCCCGTGAAGAGGCCGCCGGAGGGGATGTCGGCCTCGATGAACGGCCCGTAGTCGCTGCGGCCGCTGAACTCGGTGTCCCCGGAGGCCAGCCCCACCGAGGCGAAGTGCTCGTGGAACGCCGCCTCGATCGCCGCGGAGCCCTCGGGGACGTTCGTGTCGCCGGGGTCGAAGGTGGAGGCGTCGCCGTCGTAGACGAAGCGCCCGTAGTTCGGGGAGCCGATCATGTCGAAGTTCAGGTACATCGCGATGTCCTCGAACGCCTCGGGGTCGTTCTCCCGCAGATCGGTCACGTAGTGCTCGGCGCCCAGCAGGCCGAGCTCCTCCGCGCCCCACCAGGCGAAGCGCACGGTGTTCTCGGTCTTCGTCTTGGCCATCGCCTCCGCGATGGCGAGGATGCCGGCCGACCCGGTGCCGTTGTCGCTGATGCCGGCGCCCTCGAGCACGCCGTCCAGGTGCGCGCCGACCACCACCGTGTTCTCCGGGTCCCCCGAGCCGGTCTCGGCGAGGACGTTGTAGGTGGTGCGGGTCGCCGAGACGGTGTCCGTGGCGACCGTGACCTCGGCGGCGTCCAGCAGGTCCACGCCCGCCTGGTAACTGATGCCGACCGTCGGCAGGGACGTGGCCTCCGGGGAGCCAAGGGTGCCGGCGACGGCGTCCTCGGCGTTCGGCAGGCCCGTGTTGAAGATCAGCACGGCGCTCGCACCGGCCGCCTCCGCGTTCGCGGCCTTGACCGCGAAGGAGCAGGTGCCGCGCTGGAGCAGAGCAATGTTGCCCGCCTCGAAGCCGGCGAAGTCGCTCGCCTCGCAGCCGCTGGTGCTGCCCACCCGGGCTCCGGTGGTGTCGACCGCCTGCACCGTGCCGGTGACGGTGCCCGTGCCGGAGTAGGTCATCACCGCGACGTCCCCGGCGGCGAGCTGCGTGCCGTCCGCGGCGACCGTGGCGGGGGTGCGCTCCTGGAAGAACGGGAAGTCGAACGCCTGGACCTCCGGGGTGTAGCCGGCGGCGCGCAGCCTCTCGACCACGTAGTCGACGCTGGCCTGGTAGCCGGAGGTGCCGGAGGCGCGGTTGCCGTCGTTGGCCTCCGCGATCGACTGGAAGGCGTTCAGGTGCTCCGTGAGCTTCTGCTGGGAGACGGCCTGGGTGATCTTGTGGGTGGTGTTGTTGTTGCTGGTGTCGCGGGTGGGGGCCGCGACGGCACTGGTCGCCGTGAGGGTCAGGGCGCCGGCCAGGGCGGCCGCGGTGATCCAGTGGCTGGGTTTGCGGACGGGCATGGAACCTCCAGGTGAGCGGCGGCCGGGAGGTAGCCCGGCCGTGACGCGGTTCACAGTCATCGAGGAATGACTCGGATTTGCACATGCTCACAAATGGGTTACCGACCGGTCAATAACTTTTGTCCACTACTTGGCCCACAACAATGGCAGACCAGGTTCACCGGCGCCCGCGGGCGCGGTGCCGCACAGCGACGGCCGCCGCTACGGCCGCCGCGACGATCACGCTCACGGCGGCGAGGCCTATGAGAACCGGCCCGAGCTCCTCGAGCGCCCCGCGGCGTGGCCACCCGTCCGGAGGATCCAGGGGCGCCCCGTCGTCGATCGTGGATGACGCGAAGCCCAGGACGACCGCGGCCATGGCGTCGCTCATCTCCTCCAGGATCTGGAGATCGACGTTGTCCAGGTTTTCGCAGGCGGCGTGGTAGCAGGGATCGTAGACCTCGCCGGCCTCGCCGCCGTACCGGGCGGCCTCCTGTCGCGTCTTCTCACCCGTGTCGCCGGTGAAGAGCCCGCCCACGGGGATCCCGGCCTCGGCGAACACGAGGTGGTCGCTGCCGTCGTCGATCGGCACCTCGTCGAAAGCCACCGCCTCGGACTCGAAGTAGGCCTCGAACGCCACCTCGATGGCGTCCGATCCGTCCGGCGCCTCCACGGAGTCGTCGTGCCAGCCGCTGCCGGACGTGTCGCCGTCGTAGACGAAGCGCCCGTAGTTCGGGGAGCCGATCATGTCGAAGTTCAGGTACAGCGCGATGTCCTCGAACGCCCCGGGGTCGTTGGCCCGGAGATCGGAGACGTAGTGGTCGGCGCCGTTGAGGTTCAATTCCTCCGCGCCCCACCAGGCGAAGCGCACCCTGTTCCGCGTGTCGGTGCCGGCCAGGGCCTCGGCCACGGCGAGGACGCCTGCGGCACCGGAGCCGTTGTCGTTGAGACCGGGGCCCTCCGGCACGCTGTCCAGGTGCGCACCGACCAGCACGGTGCTGCCCGGGTCGCCCGTGGCCGTGTCCGCCAGGACGTTGTACGTCACGCGGCGCTCCGTGGACCTGTCCTCGCCATGGTCATCGTCGTCGTGGTCCTCGTCGTACGGGAATGTGAAGGCCTGCACCCGGGGGTGGTAGCCGGCGGCGCGCAGCCGCTCCACGACGTGGTCGACGCTCGCACGGTAACCGGCGGTTCCGGCGGCGCGGTTGCCGCTGTGGCCGTCCGCGGCGTTCTGGAACGCCTGCAAGTGCCCCTCCAGCTGCTCCGCGGTGACGGCCCGGGTGATCTCCTCCGTCGAGGCGGCGCCGTCGCGCCCTGCCGGAAGGGCCGCGGCCGGGACGTCGGCTGGAAGGAGGAGAGCCGCCGTCAGCACGGCCGGGGCGAGCCCCCTGCTGAGTGCTCGTCGACGCACGACCCCTCCCCCGGGACATGGCACCGTCCGCGCCCTCGGTGGACGTCTCTCGCGACGTGCGCCGCGGATAGACGGTGCTGTGCGATCCCACAAGCACGGGCCGGAGCTCCGGTCAACGATCCGCAGATCACCGTTGCCGCGCTACGACACGGCCACGCGCACCCGATTTCCCACCCGCGCAGCCAGATGGCTATGATGGAGCAGTTGTTTCCGGCTGAGACCGGATGCTTCACGGGATGTGGCGCAGCTTGGTAGCGCGCGTCGTTCGGGACGACGAGGTCGCAGGTTCAAATCCTGTCATCCCGACCACCAGCGAAAGGCCCCGGACCGGTCGGTCCGGGGCCTTTCGCATGCCGTGACGACGACGCACGGGTCGTGTCCATGTGCCGGTGCTAGAACTGCTCCATCGCGTTGAGCACCACCGGGCCCATGATCATGAGCAAAAGCACTGGCAGGATGAGCAGCATGAGGGGGACGGTGATCTTGACGGGAATTTTCATGGCCTGCTCCTCGGCCCGCTGCTTGCGCTTCATGCGCATTTCCGACGCCTGGGTCCGCAGCACCGAACTGATGGAGATGCCGTAGACGTCAGCCTGCACCACGGCACGGGTAAAGTTCCGCAGATCCGGCACGTTGGTCCGTTCCTCCAGCGCGAGGTAAGCGTCCTTGCGGGGCACGCCGACCCTCATGTCCCCCAGCGTGCGCTGGAGCTCCTCCGCCAGGGGACCCTTGCCGTTCTCCCCCGCCCGGGACATGGCGGACTCGAAGCCGAGCCCGGCCTCCACCGCGATCAGCATCTGATCCAGCGTGTCGGGCAACTCCAGCCCGATCGCCCGCTGACGTTCGATGCCGCGGCTGTAGACGAGGAGGTCCGGGACGAAGTAGGCCACGGCCGTGACCACGATGACAAGAGCGAGCATCCTGCCACTGGCGTTGCCGGTCAGGAGCAGCACCCCCAGGACCAGCCCGATGCCCGCCAGGAGCGGTTTGGCTGCGAGCAACCGCGAGAGCGGCCACGCCGCCGGGCGGCCGGCCAGCGCATGCAGGCGGTCGAGCCGCGCCACGCCCTTCGGCGTCGTGAACCGGTGCAGACTGCCCCAGGTGGGTCGGGCAGAGCTACCGACAGTGGCGATCTCGGCGCTGAAACCGCGGGACAGGTTGTCCCGCACCTGACGTGCGGACGCTCCGGCAGTGCTGAACACCGCCCACAGGGCCAGCGCGAGGGCTGCGCCGAGCGCCACAGCGGCGTAGGTAAGGGTCGGTGCCACGGGATCACTCCTGAATCTGTGCGGGGAAGGGACGAGCTAGAACTTGAAACTGACGATCTTGCGCATCCACAGCCCGCCGAGACCGAGCATGATGGTGGCGAGGGCCAGCAGCCCCCATCCGATGGGGTTCTGGAACATCGCGGTGAAGAAGGAGGGGTTCATAATGCCCATCGCTCCGGGGACCAAGATCGGCAACGCCATGAGGATGTAGGCGGACATCTTCCCCTCGGCGCTCAGTGCTTTGACCTGGCGGCGGATCTGATTGCGTTCTCTGATGGTGTGGCCGACCTGGTCGAGGACCTCGGCGAGGTCGCCGCCCACCTCTCGGTGAATGCCGATGGCCTGCGAGACCCAGCTGAAGTCCTCGTTGCCCATCCGCTCCGCCGTCTCGTCGAGGGCACTGTTGAGGTCGCGGCCGAGACGGGTCTGGTTGACCACCCGGGCCAGCTCTTCACTGGCGGGGGCCTGGGCCTCGCGTGAGACGGCGTCAACAGCACGCAGAAGGCTGTGGCCAGCCCGGAGGCTGCCAGCGAGTAGCTGCAGGGTGTCGTCGAGCTGATCGGCGAAAGCACGTCGCCGTTTGCCGACCGCCAGTCCCAGGAACACCTTCCCCCCGAGCGGCGCCAGGACCAGCAGCAGCAGGCCGAGCAGTGGCCCGCCCACGAGGAAGCCGAGAATGGCGGAGACCAGCCCCGCGGCACCCACCAGCACGAGGAAGTCTGCCGGAGAGAGACGCAGCCCGGCGCGGTCCAGGGCGTCGGTGATGGACCGGGTCCAGCCGTGGCGGTTCAGCGTGTCGGCGATCGCGCTGGTGGTGATCCCGGTGACGCGGCTGAGCATGGACGGCGGAGCCTCGTCGAGCCGCGGCGGCCGTCTCCGGTCCACCGGGAGGCGAGGCGTGGAGGACCTGAACGTGATGAACAGCAGCAGCAGGAAGGCCATCAGACACAGGAGGGCCCCGAGGACGACCACCATCAGCGCACCCGCCCTGGTGCCGTCGTCTCCGGCATCTCGAAGACTTTGGGCGAGACGTGGATGCCGAAGTCCTCGAACCGGTCCACGAACCGCGGACGCACCCCGGTGGGGATGGCCTTGCCAAGGAACCGCCCGTTGGCGTCCACCCCCGCGCTGTAGTCGAAGACGAAGGCGTCTTGGAGGGTCACGATCTCGCCCTCCATGCCCTGCACCTCAGTGATGTGGGTGACGCGCCGGGTGCCGTCGCGCAGGCGCGTCAGCTGAACGACCACGTCGATGGCCGAGGAAATCTGTTCCCGGACGGCCCGCAGGGGAAGATCCATCCCCGCCATGAGCACGAGGGTCTCCAGGCGGGCGATGACGTCTCGCGGCGAGTTCGCGTGGATGGTGGACAGCGATCCGTCATGACCGGTGTTCATGGCTTGGAGCATGTCGAGCGCCTCGCCACCGCGGCACTCGCCGACGACGATGCGGTCGGGACGCATGCGGAGCGAGTTCTTGACGAGGTCGCGGATGGTGATCTCGCCCTTGCCCTCGATGTTCGCCGGGCGGCTCTCCAGACGCACCACGTGCTCCTGCTGGAGCTGCAGCTCGACCGCGTCCTCAATGGTGATGATCCGCTCGTCGTGCGGAATGAACGAGGACATGACATTGAGCAGGGTCGTCTTGCCCGTGCCCGTGCCACCGGAGATGAGGATGTTGAGGTGCGCCTTGACGCAGGCGTTGAGCAGCTCCGCCATCTCCGGTGACATCGAGCCGAACCGGACGAGGTCGGCGACCTTGAGCGGGTCAGCGGCGAATTTGCGGATGGTGAGCGACGACCCGTTGACCGCCAGCGGCGGAATGACGGCGTTGACGCGCGAGCCGTCCTCGAGGCGGGCGTCCACGAGCGGTGAGGACTCGTCGATGCGACGCCCCACCTTCGAGACGATCTTCTCGATGACCTGGCGCAGATGCTCCTCGGACTTGAACTGCGCGTTGCTGAGGCCGACCCGGCCACCCTGCTCGACGAAGATGTGGTCCGGTCCGTTGACCATGATCTCCGTGACGGACTCGTCGTCCAGGAACCGCTGCAGCGGTCCGAACCCGAGAACGTCGTCGCTGATCTCGCGAACCAGACGCTGCCGCTCCTCGACGGTGAGCGGAACCTGCTCGGCGTCAACGATCTGGGTCAGTTCCTCACGGGCGTAGACCTGGAGGGAGGCCTCGGTCAGTCCTGAGTCGTTGAGCCGGCTGCCGATGCGCTCGAACAGCGCCTCGGCCACACGGTCCTTGAGCGAGCCCAGGGCGTCGGACGCCGGGGTGACCGAGACCGGGACAGAGTGGGTCTCCACGACGAACGTGGGCACGAACTCCTCACCACCGGCCTCATCGGTCGTGGGAGCGGGTTCGACGACCGGCGGGGCGGGCACTCCGCGGGCGGCGTCGAGTCGTTGGGAGAGCTTCATTGGAGCACCGCCCGTCGGTGCACGGCCTTGCGGGGTGCGGTGGAGTGCGCGGGATCGAAGCGGGCCACGAGCTGGTTGAGGGCCTTCGCGGCCTTGTCCCGCGAGGCCTCCTGGAGGATCGGCTCGCCCTTGTTGGTGGAGTAGGTCACCGCCTTGGACCGGGGCACCACCACGTCCACCGGCGTCCGGACCGTCGCCTCGATGTCCTGGACGCTCAGACCACTGGCACGGTCGGCCATGTTGACCACGATGTGCCGCGACCCGGGCAGCATCTGCAACTCGGCGAGGACGTCGATCTCCTTGCGCAGCCCGCGCACTCCGGGCACGTCCATGCCGGAGATGAACACCACGTCCGTCGCCGACTCCAGCGCGGCCAGGGTGTGCTCCCCCAGGCCCGGGGCGGTGTCGACGACGACGAATTGGAACTCGCTGGCCAGCTGATCCAGCATGTGCCCGATCTGATTCGCGTTGATGAGATCGGCTTCGGCCGGCGAGTCCGGCGTGCAGAGCGCGTAGATCGACGTGGGATGGACACTGAGAAACGCCTTGAGCACCATCGTGTCCTGCGCGGCCGCCCCCGTCACCGCGTCGGTGAGCGTGTGCTCGGGGGTGAGGTTGAGCACTGCGGCGACGTCGCCGAACTGCACGTCAAGATCCACGAGGACCGTGGACATGGGCGCGAGCTTACCGAGACCGACCGCCAGGTTGGTGGCGACCGTAGTCTTGCCGACGCCTCCCTTGGGAGAGGTCACCGCAATCACCCGGCCGCCGAGGCGGGTCGGGGCTGCGTCCAGGGACGGATCAGGGATCAGACCGCGCCGCCGGCTGTCGGCGGTGTGGCAGGCCCGCTCGAGCAGCACACGGATGACGTCAGCCTCCGCCTGCGGCTCGAGGATGTCCCGAACGCCGGATCGCATCGCCGCCAGTGCGAGCGCGGGATCCGCGTCTGCGACGAGGACCAGGCTGATCTCGGGGTGCTGGACGTCGAACACGGACGCCAGACGGAGCGCGGCACCCGGGTCCACTCCGGGCCCCAGCAGCAGGACCGACGGCAGCTCGCCGACCACCTTGCGCAGGAGCTCATCGGGGGTGTCCGGGACCTGCGCGTTGTAGACGGTCTGCACCGAACCCGGAATCCGGCCGGCGATGGCCGTCTGCACACGCTGCTCGAACGTCACGTCCGAGGTGACGAGTAGGAATCTGCTCATTTGAAGAAGTCCTCCATGCTGGCTCCGTCGTCGTTCCATTTGGCGTCCACGGGCTGGTTCGACAGCCAGATTCTGCCGAACTCCGCCGCGAAAACGGTCTTCTCGGCGTCAGCCGCGTCCTGGGCGAGCGTGACGAGCATGGCCCCCTCGGGGACCGGAGGCGCGCCCGGGGTGGCTTCCTCCTCACCGCTCGCCTCGGCGGCGACCGGCGCACCCTGAATGCTGGTGACGAGCACCCGGTGGAACACCAGCTCCGTGGCGGGTTTGTCTCCGGGGCCCTGGTCGAAGGAAGCGAACACCCCTACGAAGTCGCCGGCCTTGACCTGACCACCGACCACCCGATCGGCACTCACTTGGATGGTGACCTCCTGGAGCTCCTTGGGCACCGCCACGCGGCCTGGTTCCTGAAGGGAGTTGAGGGTGACGAGCCGGCTGCCCAGCAGCTGCTCGCCCGGTCGGAGCTCGACGGCAGTGACTCGGCCCTCGAACTCGGCGAGATCGTTGACGGCGTCCTCGGCGAGGGCGGAGACGGGCAGCGTCTGTTTGCGCAGGTGCTTGGCCAGTTCTTCGACGGGCATCTCGGCTCGTACCTCGCTCTCGACGACGAAGACCTCCTGGGTCTCCGTGCCCTCGAGGGCACGTGCGTCGGCGGTCCGGACGTATCCCGAGACGAGAACCGCACCGACCACGGCAAGGAATGCAGCCATGACGGCGGCGATGACACGAACTTTCACGGTTTTCCGATCTCGCGATGCTGGTGTTGTTAATTGGTAAGGGTGACGATGGAGGCACCGAGGTCGGCATTCGGATCAGTCGTTCCGGTGAACCCGTCGCCGAGGGAGCCGAACTCGACGAACTCGCCGATCAACCCTTTGCAGCTGCCCGGCCCGGGGCATTCAGTTCCAGGAATTGGCGTCGGAGGATACTGGGAGCCAGGGAACCGCCAACCCCGCAGGATAAATCCCGCCCAGCCTTTGATGTCGTAGGTGGCTTCTTGGCCCGAGCCGGCGGTGTCCTCGTACACAGGAAGCAGCACCTCCTTGCCGATCAACGTGGGCAAAAGGTCCTTGCAGGCCTGCGAGATGTCGTTGCCGGGATCGCTGCTAGCCTGCGCTGGTTCATCATCGGCGATAGTGACGAATGCGCTGCAATTGCCGAGGGGATCATCCAACCATTGGAAAGCTCCAGGAGGTGTGCCCTCCCCACACGGCGCAGGCATCCCGTTCCCGTGCGTTTGAAAAAGACGTATCTCCCCAACGGGGGCGTCACTGAACACGCACGTCGAGAATGCCAGCGGTAGAACTGCGGTGCCGCTTTCAGGGAACATGTTCCAACCAGCCGTGGCGGTCGCTCCTACCGTTGTCTCGTCCACACCCAGGACAGGGGCGAAAAAGAGGGCGAGGGAACCAGCCCCGGTAGCCCCGTCCTGGCTTGTGACGTCGACGGTGACGGAAGACGGAGTGAGCTGGACGTCGGCGATATTGGTCGCGTTGTCCTTGGCATTCGAATTGGCGTACAGCTGGGCTGTCGCGTCCGTGGTGAGACAAGATCCATCAGCACAATCTTGGGCAATCGCCAGAGCCGCGGCATCAGCACCATTCTGAAGCTCAGCACGCTCCGCATACATGGCGCCGACGTCGACAGCTATGGCTGCGGCACCAAGCAGAACCACTAGCAGCAGGGCCACCATCACGGAAATACCGCCATTGGCGTCGTGATACAGCCGTTCGATCATCCGCCGCATTGCATGGCCGCCGTTCCTACAACATCGATACCGCTCGGGAGCAGACCCGTTAAGCCGGGTAGCGGGTAGGTGAGTATGACTTCAACAGGCATACCGGCCGTGCAGGCCGGCTCCGCCGGGAACTGGAGGTCCGTCGGAGTCAGAGAGGGCGAAGAGGCCAGAGCTGCGTCTTGGGCTGCGGTCCAGTCCTGCGTGACAGCCATGGTTCGCGCTGCCTCACGGGCAGCGTGCGTGACGCTGATCTGCACGTTGTACGCGTGGCCGAACTCGATGATCGCAAAGAGAATGGTCAACAAGAGTGGGAGCACAAGCGCGAACTCAACGGCCACAGCTCCACGGGCGCATCTGAAACGGCTCATATTCCCCTACTTCGAACCGGAAAGTGCCGCGCCGCGACGACCCGGACGAGGGTCGCCGCGGCGCGAATGCACTGATGGGACTACGGGTTGATCTGGTCGCCGATACGGGTGACCAGAGCGATGAATTCGGGCCCGAGAGCCACGAGAGCCGCAACCAGGATGAGTGAGACGAGGCCGATAAGCAGGCCGTACTCGACCGCGGTCGCGCCCTTCTCCTCGCCGGAGAGGCGGGCCTTGGCGTCGCCGAAGATGGTCTGGAGGGTGATGAAAAGAGGCAGCATGAGAAAGCTCCTAAGCAAAGCAGAGAAATGGTGGAGTGGGTCTTCAGCTGATTCCGACACTGCCTGCGAGAGGCTCCCCGTACCGGGCTACTGACCTGTAAGAAGATTAGACTTTGCTCCAGCAAAGACACAAGCATTCAGATGCATGCACTTTGGGGGACGTCAAACAGCGACGCAATGCCTAGTGGGAGATGCATTCACCTGCATGAACAGGAGTGGCTGGCACACTTGTCCCCCGATTGGGGTCAGTACAGCCCAGGCAGCAGGTACTCCCGCGCCAGAAGCTCTCCCCACACCACGGCCACCAGGGCGCCGGCCAGCATCGACGGGCCGAACGGGACGTCACTGCGCAGACCACCGCGGCGGGACGCCAGGACTGCGAGCCCCACCACCATGCCGACCACGGACGCCAGCACCGCCCCCACGAACAGAGCACCCCACCCTTGGAACCCCAGGAACAGGCCCAGCACGGCGGCGAGCTTAACGTCACCCATGCCGAGTCCGGCCGGCGAGATGAGCGCAAGCACGAGATAGAGGACGAAGAGCGCGAGAGCACCCAGCACGGCGCGCAGCAGCGCGCCCCAAGTGTTCTCGCCCGTGGCGGCGAGCGCGAGCAGCACGGAACCGATGCCCAGCGCCGGCAGCACCACGGCGTTGGGCAGCAGGTGGTGGCGCAGGTCGATCACTGTGAGCACCACCGCGACGGCCGCGAAGAACAGATACGCCGGAAGCTGCCAGCTGAGCCCGAAGTATGCGGCCACGAGGACGAAGAGTGCCGCCGTGGCCAACGCCAGCAGTGGACGGGAGGGCGCAGAGGCAGGCTCGTCCGTGACGGGGCTGTAGCGGAGGACCACTCGCGGCAGGGACCAGCCCACCACAGCGCCGATGAGACCGGCGGTGAGCACCAACCAGAGGGGTGCTGTTCCGAGCATGGGCTCCACGAAGGCGCTCCTCCGGTCCGTGGGCGCTTCGGCTGACGCCCGGATGTGCAGTTGTCCCCCACTCAGGGGTCACGTACGGGACCGAGACTAACCGAGCAATCCATTCTCCCGGTGTTGTGGCACGTCAATCGGCCATTGCAGAATTCACGGCTCTCAGTTCGAAAAGCCCCGACCGGAATTCTCGAGAAATACAGCGCCCAGAAGCACCGGTTCGATCTCTCGTGCAGTGACAGGACAATCCTCGGTCGGAGGTGGCTGGGCCCTTCGGCCGCTGAGCTTCCGAGATCAGTTGACGAGCCAGGACAGCACCGGCGGGACGAGGACGCACCCGAGTGCCATGAGCACGACGACCATTGCCAGCACGGCCTGTTCCCGGCGTGCCGCGGCGGCACCCGCGAGTTCCAGTGGCGGACGGAACTCGAACTCCCAGTCGAGGGCTTCCTGCTCCCAGCGGGTGCCGGCCATCTCGTCAGCGCCGCTCAGCAGGCGCAGACGCTCGGAGGTGTCCGCGTTGTCACCATGATTGCGTTCGCCGAACGGGGGCAGCGCCCAGGTGTGCCGCAAGCCCTGCAGGAGTGAGAGCACCGCCTCCAGCGGTTTGTTCTCGAGGTAGCTGCTCTGCGTCCAGGCCACCTTCGCCCGCTCGAGCGGGAGGCCGAGCACCACGTCGGCCCCTTCTCTGCGGACCTCGAAGGCCACCCGGTGCACTCGTCGGCGGGGTCTCCCGGGTGGGTCCTCGGGGACAGTGATCCGCGGAACGTGCAACCAGTGGAACGCCGCGACGACACGGGGGCGTGCGCCGCGGCCCAGGAACAGCACGCCGTTGCGCTCGACCACCACGGTGACGAGCCGGGGAAGGCCGGCGTGGCGGGCACCGATGAAGAGGTCCGGGCGCAGCGTCCGCAAGGCGCGCAGGAACTGCGCGTCGCGCCGACCCTGCAGCACCGTGTACATATTGAGCCCCTCGGCCGCCCGGAAGAAGGCCTGCGCCCGGGAGCCGAGGAGAGCGGCCAGTGCGGCGCCGGCGATGGCCCCCATCAGGCCCGCGAGCACGATGAGCCTGCCCGAGACCTCCAGTGCGGACGCCCGCGCCGACCACCAGAAGATGCCGAGCGCGGCAATCGCCAGCACCGGCGCCAGCCGAGCCCGGTGTTCGCGAACCCACCAGGACCAGTCCTTGCGGGACAGGTGGTGCTGCTCGGCCTCGCCGGCAGTCCGGGGCCGGCCCGGGCGCCGGGAGACGCTGAAGGACTGTCGCGCGTCGTCCTCCCGCCCGGCGGTGTCCGGGGGCTGACGGCGGACGGCGTCCCCGGCGGGTCCCCAAGAGGAGTACGGACCGCTCAGCTCGGGCAGTCGGTCCCGGAGCTTCGAGAGTTCGGTGCGCAGCCGGTCGCCGTCGAGATCCGTGGGCGAGATGCCGTAGCCGTCCAGCCGCCCGCGCGCCGCCATGGTCACCAGCTTGTCGGGATCCGGTGGGGACCGCAGGAGGTGCTTGGCGAAGGCCGCGGTCATGAAGTGGCAGGCGTCGAGGGCGTCCGCGTAGGCGTCCATGCCGGAGTAGCCCATGGACGCGGTGATGTGGGCGGAGGTCTTGCTGAGCTGCACGGTCGCGAAGGACGCCGCGACGTCGAGCAGCAGGAACACGGCCGCCGCTCCGTACTCGGGGAAGCCCGTCTCCGCGAGACTGTCGCGCGGGGACAGCCCCAGAGCGCCCTGGACCCCGCGCACGGAACGGTCGAACATCGTGCTGCCGTGGGCTCTCCGGATCTCCCGGAACACCAGGGTGTCCAGCAGGCGGGCCCGGATCTGCGGGCCCGGTGTGCTCGGGTGGTATCGGGACGCGGGGAACGCCGCAGCGTACCGGGCGCCCAGGAAAGTCGCGAGACCCCCGTGGGCTCCCGTGTCCGGCCTGGTGATGATGCTGTCGGGGCGGGCGAGCTCCCGTTCGATCTCCCGCAGCGTCCGGAGGTCGAGCTCCCCGAGGAAGGCCAGGGCATGCTCCAGCTCCTGAGCCCCCTCCGCTCCGTCCCGCGTCTGGGTGCGGGACATGGCGCGCAACCGCTCTACTACTGCGGTGCGTTCCGCCCGATGGTCGCCGCCCATGCGTGTCCTTGCCCCTCGGTGCACCGGGCTCGGTGCCGGGCAGCTGTGCATTCTCAAAAGCAAACTACACCGGCCGGGCGGCTTTCGAAGCTCAGCAGGAGGTGAGCACGGACAGTGCAGCCTCCAGGCCGTGCTCCTTCCGCACCTCGCGGCCCACCCGCTCGGCGGCGGCACGGCACCCCAAGGCGTCGCCGATCGCCGCGGTGAGCCGCTCGGCCGTCAGCTTCTTCTGCGGGATGGGCACGGCGGCCAGGCCGATGCGGTGGAGCTGCCGCCCCCAGAACGGCTGGTCGGCCAGGAACGGGACCACCACGTGCGGAACGCCGGCGCGGGCCACGGTGTGGACGGTCCCGGCCCCGCCGTGGTGGATGGCCAGTTCCGCACCGGGCAGCACCGCGTCGAGAGGCAGGGACGGCACGGCGAACACGTCGTCCCGGAGGGCGCCCTGGAGGTCGTCCGGCAGCGCGAGGCCACCCCACCCGATGAGCAGCAGCGTCCGCAGACCGTGGGCACGGGCGCTCTCCACCACCGCCCTCCCCCGGGCCACCGGATCCCCGGAGGCCATGGAACCGAAGGTCGCCACGAGGTAGGGCCCGCCCCGCAGGAACTCGCGCACGGCGGGATCGGACTCCGGCACCGGGGCGTCGGCGTGCCAGGACCCGGTGAGGTGCACGGAGGCCGGCCAGTCGTCCGGGCGCGGCAGCAGCTGCGGGCTGATGGGCAACAGGGTGGCCGCCGGAGCGGGAACGGCGGCCGGCCGGCCGCCGGGCAGCTGGGCGCAGGCGCGGTCGATGTCCCGGCGGAACATCCGCTCGGCACCGCGGGCCACCGCGTAGGTGGCGCAGTTGAACCGGCCGAGGTCCCGGTTCACCACGCCGGGCGCCGGGAACTGCCGAGTGGGAGTGAGCACGGGAACGGCCTCGACCACCACGTGCGGGACGCCGGGGGCCTGCGCCACCGCCGGCGCCGTGAGCACCTTGGGGTGGTGGACCACCACGTCCGGCGCGAACGCGAGCGTCTCCCGCACGGCGGCGGCCAGCATCCGGCGCATGCCGGGGCCCACCTCGGTGCGGAAGTGCCGCACGGCCGTCCACGGCGAGATCCCGTGCTCCTGGACCAGCCGGTGGAAGTCCACCTCCAGGCTCACGGTGTCCAGGCCGGACAGGTCCACGCCGGAGGAATCGGGGATGCCCAGGCGGACGTCGTGGCCGTGGCCGGCGGCGAAGCGGGCGAGGGCGGCGAACGGCTCCACGTCGCCGCGGGTGCCCGCGGTCAGCAGCATCATCCTCATGGACCCAGTGTGCTCCTGCCGCGCCCCGACCGCAGGCGGATCAGGAACCGGGCGGGGTGCAGCTCTCCTCCGGGCCCCAGCGCAGCCACTCGGGCAGATCCGCGGTGAACGCGTCCCGGACGGCGGCGGTGTTGGTGGTCGTCCAGTCCACCGGCCCGTCGATCTCGACCTCGTGCTTGTCCCACTCGAACCAGCTGATCATCTTCAGCTGCGGGAAGTCCTGGGGAATCGACTCGTCGAAGACCTGGCCCCACCACGCCTGCTTGATCGCCAGCTCGTCCGCACCGCCCTGCGCCGGGTTGTACAGGGCGGCGGTCTCCGGGATGGCCACGGGCTTGCCGCGCCGCTGCCCGTACTCGGCGTAGAAGTCGGGGACGGCGCGGTCGTCGCCGCCGGCGCCGGAGTAGGCGCCCGTGAGCTGGGCGGCGAACTTGCCGGGTTCGGGCAGCTCGTTCTCGCCCCAGGGGTGCTGGTCACCCCAGTGGTACAGGGACATGCCCACCCAGTCCACGGCGTCGTCCCCCGGGTAGTAGGGGGCGTACGGGTCGTCGGCCATGGTCAGCGCGCCGTCCCCGTCGGTGTCGAGGGCCGCGAAGTCGGCGCTGCCGGGCTCGGCCTCGTGCTGCCCGCCGGCGAACGGGTAGCCGCCCCCGTAGTTCGGGGCCCACATCATCGCCGAGCCGGGGGCGTGCTCGTGCACCGCGTCCGCCACCCGCCGATAGGCCTCCACGTAGGCGGTCGGCTGGTGGCCCCAGGCGTACCAGGAGCCGTTCATCTCGTGGGCGAAGCGCACGACCACCGGCACCCCGGAGTCGTTGATCGCCGCGAGGTCGGCGGTCAGCTGCCGCACGGCGTCGTCGGTGACCTCGGCGAGCCCGCCCTCGGGCTCGAGGGTCAGCAGCAGCATCCGGCCGTCGGCCCGGACCTGGTCGGCCGCCATCCGCAGGTGGTCGTGCCCGCGATCGTCGTAGGGGAATCCCGTGAAGGACACGGACACGGCGGGCCGGTGGCCGAGCCGGTCGGCGTAGTCGGCCAGCGGCTTGTCCTCCCAGTCGAGGTTCACGCCGTAGAGGGCGCCGGTCCCGGGAACCAGCTCGGACCGGTCGAGGACGGTGCACGAGGGCAGCGGCGCCGCCTGGACCTCCTCGTCGGACTGGGAGGTGATCTGGGCCGCGAGGGTGCCGCCGCCCAGGGCGAGGGCGGCGACGAACACGACGGCGACGAGCGAGGATTCCTTCACTCGCTCAGCTTAGGAAGCGTTCGATAGAAAATCATGGAGATGAGCGTCCGGCGGCGCGGTCCGTGACGAACGACGACGACGCTCCGCCCGCCGCGCCGGCCGGTCAGCCGGGCCGGTTCACGCCCCGGCGCCGGAGTCCGGGCGGTCGTCCGTGTCCGTGTCGGAGGCCTGCCGCCGACGGTAGGCGGTCATGTTGGTGCGGTTCGCGCAGCGCTGGCTGCAGAAGCGCTTGGAGCGGTTGCGGGAGAGGTCCAGGAGCACCCCGCCGCAGTCCTCGGCCCCGCACTCGCGCAGCCGGTCCGTCTCGTCGGCGCGGATCACGTCCACGAGGGCGAACGCCGTCTCCAGGCGCAGGCGGGCGGCCAGGGGAGCGTCCGAGGGTGAGGCGTGCAGGTGCCAGTCCTTCCCGTCGTGCCGGGCCAGGTGCGGGGCGAGCTCGGTGGTGTCGAGCACGGCGTTGACCGCGTCCACCATGGCGTCCCGGTCCAGGGCCCAGACCCGCCGCAGCTCGCCCCGGACCTCGCGCACCTCGGCCAGCTCGTGCTC
This sequence comes from Kocuria sp. CCUG 69068, assembly GCF_020833785.1. NCBI lineage: Bacteria > Bacillati > Actinomycetota > Actinomycetes > Micrococcales > Micrococcaceae > Kocuria > Kocuria sp. CCUG 69068. Next base: position 7,197 of record NZ_PDDL01000017.1, on the reverse strand, counting down.
GTCACGGTCGAAGCGCCCCGACCAGCCGTGCTGCTCGAGGAGGGCCCGCAGCTGCGCGGTGGTCACCAGCTCGTCCTCCCCGGAGCGGGAGGCCCCCGGCGCGGTGTTCATCAGCGCCACGTCGGACTCGAGCACGTCTTCAGTGTCATAGGCAAAATGCACTTGACTACTTATCCCTTCCACGGCTAGCGTGAGTGTCATCAACAGTTTAGACCCTTACGCGACGATGGTCGCGAGAAGGAGCTCCTCATGGTCGGCGGACTCTACCTCCTGGCGCTGCTCTTCGTGTTCGCCACCGTGGGCCGGCAGTCCGTCCCGCGGCGCGAGCGCACGGCCCTGCGCAGCTGGACGCTGCGGGACGTGTACTACAACGTGCGGCGCGGCGTGACCGTGCTCGGCGAGCACGGCCCGTCCTACCCCGCCCTGGACGACGCGGAGCTCGCGGCGGCGCAGCGCTCGCGCTGAGCGGCACACGGTCAGCAGGGCCTCTCGCCCGGGGCCGGCCACCGTCCCCGCCGGAGGGACAGTCCTCGGCCGGGGCACGGCCTGTCGTCCGCGGCGCACCCGCTCCGGTCAGAGCGCGACCTTCTCGAACAGGGCCGCCGTGCCGATCCCGCCGGCGGAGCTGATCATCGCCAGCAGCAGGCTCCCGGTGGGCAGGGCCCGTGACCGGGACAGCAGGCGCACCACGGACACCGCCCCGGAGGCGCCGTAGGCGTGGCCCAGGGCCAGGGCGCCGCCCTCGGCGTTGAGCACCTCCTCGTCGAGGCCGAGCAGGTCCGTGCAGGCCAGCACCTGTCCGGCGAAGGCCTCGTTGAACTCGGCCGCCGCCAGCTCCTCCACCGCCACGCCCTGCTCCGCCAGCAGCTGCCGGGCGGCCACGGCGGCGCCGATGCCCAGCCGCGCCGGGTCCACCCCCACCGTCACCGCACCGCGGAAGGCGAGCCCGTCCCGCCGGTTCAGAGCTCGGGCCGTGGCCGGGTCGGTGACGAGCACGGCGGCCGCGCCGTCGGCGTCCCCACAGGAGTTCCCGGCCGTGACCGTCCCGCCGGCCGCGAACACGGCCGGGAAGCGTGCCAGCAGCTTGGCGTTCAGCGCCCGGCGCGGGCCGTTGTCGGACCGCACCTCACCACGGGGTCCGGTGACCGGCACCAGCTCGTCCTCGAAGGCCCCCACCTCCGCGGCGGCCAGCGCCCGCCGGTGGCTGCGCAGCGCGAAGGCGTCCTGGCGTTCCCGGCCGATCCCGTGCTCGCGGGCGACCGTCTCGGCGGCCGCACCCATGTCGGGATCGCCCAGGTGCTCCGGGGCGAACTGGGCGCGGCGGTAGAACTCGACTCCCCCGTCCTCGCGTCGTCGTCCGCGCAGCGGTGCGGTGCTGATGCTCTCGGCCCCGCCGGCGAGGAAGGCCGGGCCCGCCCCGGCCTGGGCGAGCCGGCAGGCCAGCACCACGGCGTCCAGACCCGAGCCGCACTGCCGGTCCACGGTCAGTCCCGGCACGGACAGCGGCAGACCGGCCTCGAGGGCGGCGAGCCGGGCCAGGTTGCCGCCGGCGCCCACCGCGTTGCCCACGACCACGTCGGCGAGCCGGGCGGGATCCAGGCCCGAGTCCGCCAGCAGGGAGCGGAGCACCGGGGCCAGCAGCCGGTGGACGGGCAGGCCCTCGAGCAGGGTCCCGGCGCGCGCCAGGGGCGTGCGCCGGCCCAGCACCAGCACGGGGGCATCAGCCGAGCGGTCGGACACGGGCGTCTCCTTCGAGGATCCAGTCGCGGAACACCGCGCGGCTGAGCTTGCCGTTCGCGGTCACCGGCAGCTCCCGGAGCTCCCAGTACTGCTGCGGGCGCTTGGCCGGGGCCAGCCTCCCCGCCAGGCCGGCCCGGATCCGCCGCCGGTCCGGCCCCGTGGGGGCCGGGAGGATCCCGGCCACGATCCGCTGGCCGCGGGCGTCGTCGGGAAGGCCGGCGACGACGACGTCGGCCACTCCGGGCACCAGGGCCAGGGCCGCCTCGACCTCGTGCGGATAGACGTTGAGCCCACCGGTGTTGATCAACTCCGCCGCCCGCCCCAGCACGTGCAGCTGCCCGTTGCGGAGGAAGCCCTGGTCCCGCACCGTGTGCAGGCTGCCGAGCCGGCCGAAGCCCTGGCCGTCCTCGCCCCAGAGGCAGCCGTCGCAGACCAGGTCCGAGCGCACGCAGATCGTGCCCGTCACGCCCTCCGGCGCGGGGGTCCCGGCGTCGTCCAGGACAGCCACGTCCACGCCGGGGAACGGGACGCCCACCGCGGTGCCGGGGTCCTCGGCCGGCATCTCGGCGGGCTCGCCCGGGCGGTGGCAGCGCGCGGTGACGAAGCCGAGCTCGGCGGCACCGTAGTACTCCCAGATCGTGGCGTGCGGGGCCCAGCGCCGGGCCGCCGCGAACGTGGTGGGGTCCAACTTCTGTCCGGCGCACACGATCGCCGTGACGCCGCTCGCGTCGGCACCGGCGGCCAGGCCTCGCTCGGCGAGGACGCGCAGCACGGTGGGCACGAGCACCAGGCGGGTGACCCCGTGTCCGGTGATCGCGGCGTGGGCGGCGGCGACGTCGAAGCCCGGCAGGGTCACGAAGCCGGCCCCGGCGTGGAGGCACTCGGAGAGGGCGTAGAGGTTCAGGCTCGCCGCCAGGGGGCCGGGAGCCAGCACGCGGTCCTCGGGGCCCAGACCGAAGTGCTCCGCGGAGACCTCGAACGAGCGCCGCCAGGAGGCGCGGCTGCGCTGGAAGCCCTTGGGCAGGGCCGTGGTGCCCGAGGTCAGGCCGATCAGGAAGGCCGAGGCGAGGTCGCCGTCGCGCAGTTCCGCCGGGGCTGGATCGGCGGGGAGGCGCGCCGCGCAGCGCTCCCGCACCTGCGCGGTCAGGTCCTCCGGCCAGGACGGGTCCAGGACGGCGCACACGCGTTCCTCGGCCACCCCGGCGGCCCAGCGGACGGCGAAGTCCGTGCCGTTGGCCTGTCGCAGGATCCCCGTGGGCTCGCCCGAGGCGGCCAGGGCCGCGGCCGCAGCGCGCAGATCGCCCCAGCTCAGCCGCTCGTCCCCGCAGGCGACGGCGAGTTCCCGCGGGCGTTCGGCGGCCCAGCGGGTCAGGCGGTCCAGAAAGGGCATGTCCTCGTCCTCGGTGCTGGTCTCACGCTGCGGGTGCGGCAGTGGGTCATGGATGACGGTTGCCGGCGAGTGGCGCTCCCCGGTCGTCAGCGGGCGGTGGGCGTCCCGCCCAGGAGCCGGCGGTAGCTGCGGTGGACGTTGATCGCGGCCAGGGTCGCCACGACCGCCTTGAGCAGGTCCCCGGGGACGAACACGAGCGCGCCCAGGGCGGAGGTGGACAGCGGCAGCCCGGTGACCACGGCCGTCCACGGGATCCCGAAGGCATAGATCACCGCGATGCCGCCTGCGACCACGCTCAGCAGCACCGCGGCGAAGCGGGCAGCACGGCCGGTGCGCCGGATCGCCCAGTACTGCACCAGCGCCCCGATGACCAGGGCCGCGGGGATCCATCCCACCAGGTAGCCGCCGGTCGGGCCCAGGAACACCCCGAGGCCGCCCCGGCCCCCGGCCAGCAGCGGCAGCCCGGCCAGCACCAGGGCGTGCAGGACGACCACGGAGAGCATCCCGCGCACCGGCCCGAGCAGCGCACCGGCGAGCATCACCCCGAGGGTCTGCAGCGTGATGGGCACCGGGATGATCCCCACCGTGATCGGGGGCACCAGGCCCAGGGCGGCGATGAGGGCGGCGAACACGGCCACCAGGACGGTGTTCTGGGTGGTCTGGGAGCTGTCGGCGGTCCGGGAGGTCATGGTGGTCACGGGGGTCCTTCGATCGGGGACGAGCGGCGGGGCTCGAGCAGGCGGGGCGGAGACGTCTGGAACGGTCGGGGCGGTGACGGTCGAGCTGGAACGAACGGGCTGGATCCGTCCGGGTGGGAGGGTCGGGGTGGGCCAGGGGTCAGTCGGTGGCGGTCCGGGACGTGGCCCGTGGTGGGGGCGCGGAGTCGTAGCAGCGGGCGTCGAGGGCGGAGGCGATCTCCTGGGCCGACTCCAGGGTCCGCACCAGCAGGGGCACCAGCACGGCCACCGGACTGTTGTGCAGCCCGCGGGCGAACTGGGCCTCGCGGACCTCGAGGTACTGGGTGCGGATCTGCGGGATGAACCGGATCGTCATCGACAGGGCCAGGCTCATCTGGGCCGGGTTCAGCCCCAGGTGCCGGGTCGGGGCCAGCAGCCGCTCGAACAGGGCCAGCATCTGGGCGAACGTGGTGGACAGGCTCACCGCCCAGGCGAACAGGCACAGGCTCAGCAGCCGCAGGGATGCCACCGCCGCCGCCTCCCAGGTCGTGGTGAACCCCAGGGTGAGGAAGACGATCCCCACGATGAGCAGCAGCCCGGCCAGCAGCCGTGCCAGGCGGGCGACCGGGGTGCGGGTCGCCCAGGCGGCGGCCACGGCCAGGCCGAGGACGGCGAGCTGGACGCCCAGGTGCGTCACGGCGTAGATGCCGAGGCTGGCGGCGAACAGGAACGCGAACTTGGGTCCGGCCGGGATCCGGGCCAGCACACCGGTGGGCCCGGCACGGTGGAGCCCACCGTCACCGTGGGGTCGGGCGCCGTGGGGGCGGGCGGCGCCGGTCCGGGCGTCCTGCTGCCGGGCCGCGCCCATCAGTCGCTGATCCCGCAGTAGAACGCGACGGCCGGTCCGGGGGCGCCGTCGAAGGCGATCCGGCCCTCGTGCACCACCAGCACCCGGTCGTAGCCGCCGATCAGCTCCAGGTCGTGGGTCACCACGACGGCCCGCTGGTCGAGCTCGTCGATGGTGGCCTGCAGCCGGCGCCGGTTGCGCCGGTCGAGCATGGTGGTCGGCTCGTCGAAGACGATCGTGGACGGCTCCATCACCAGCACCGAGGCCAGGGCCACCAGCTGCTTCTCGCCCCCGGACAGGGCGTAGGACTCCCGCTCGGCCAGGTGGGGAATGCCCAGCCGTTCCAGCACCCCGTCCACCCGGGCGGAGAGCTCGTCCCCGCGCAGGCCCAGGTTCTTCGCCCCGAAGGCGAGGTCCTCGGCCACCAGCGGCATCACGATCTGGTTCTCCGGGTTCTGGAACACGAAGCCCACCTGCCGCCGGATGCGCTTGGCGTCGGTCGCGGTGGACAGCCCACCGACCTGCACGGTGCCCCGGGTGGGCAGCAGCAGTCCGTTGAGCAGGCGCACCAAAGTGGACTTGCCCGACCCGTTGAGCCCGATCACCGCGATGCGCTGTTCGTCCAGGCACAGGTCGACGTCGCGCAGGACGTCCTGGCCCTCCCGGGTGACCGTGACCCCGGTCAGCCGGATCGCCGAGGACCGGGTCCCCGGCGGCCCCGGCGGGACGGAGGACTCCGCCCGGCGGGACCGGTCCCGCAGCGGATGCTTGATCGACACCGTGGAAGCCGTCCTCTCCTCGTCCTGCTCAGCGGCGGGCGGCCGCTGCCGCGCCCCGGTGCGTCCGGGAGGGGCTGCAGCCGCCCCGGGACGCCTGGGTCCCGGGGCGTCTCAGTCCCGGGGTGCCGGCTCGAAGTACAGATCGGCGTGCAGGGCGCAGCCCGGGTTGAACCGTGCCGCGCACCGCGGACAGCCGTCCACCGCCAGGTACTCCCGCACGGAGAGCTCGTGGCCGCAGACCCCGCAGAGCACGGCCTCGGCGTCCTGCTCCTCGACCGGCCACTGCGCCGCCGGATGGCCGGCGGTCTCCTCGTGGCACAGATGACAAGGGTAGTACTCCTGGCAGCACCAGAACTTGATCGCGACCACGTCCAGCGGCGTGCGGTAGTGCACGCACCGCGTCTGCTCGTCCACAGGACGTCCCAGAACCCGTCTCACCGCTGCCCCTCCCGTGCCGCGGCCGGTCCGGCCCCTCCCGCGGGAGGACCCGGACCGGCCGCTCGTGACGTCCGACGACGTCCACTGTACGGAGCCGCAGCCGCGCGGCGGAGGACCACCGTGCGGTGGGTGCGGGAGCTCAGCCGAGCAGGATCACGTCCAGCGTCCGGGGCCCGTGCACGCCCTCCACGCGCTCGAGCTCGATGTCCGAGGTCGCGGACGGCCCGGAGATCATGGTGACCGGGGCCGTGGGCTCCACCAGGGCGAGGGCCTCGGGGATCAGCTCGACCACCGAGTCCAGCGGCACCACGCAGATGTGGTGGTCGGGGACCAGGCTGATCGCCCGGCGGCCCTCGTCGGGGCGGCCGGTGAGGAAGATGGTGCCGGTCTCGGCGCAGGAGACGGTCGAGGACGTCACCACGGCATCCACGGCGTTGAGCTCCCGCACCCCGAGCGCGGAGGCCGCCCGGGCGTCGTTGGGGTCCACGATGACCCGCCGCATGCCCGATTCTTCGGGCAGCCAGGCGCGGTCCAGGCCCTCGGGCACCACGTAGCGGGCGGACGCGCCCAGCAACTCGGCGATCCGTCCCGGCAGGGTGGCGGGGGTCTCGTGGTGCACCGAGGCCTTGTAGTCGACCAGCCGGTCCTCGAGCATCTCGACGACCTCCTCGTGCGGCCGGTCCGAGGCGCGGCGGTAGGTGCGCTCCGCCGGTGCGGGCGCGGGCGTGTCGTGCAGCGCCCCGCGGATCCGGTTGAGGATCTCGGTCCTGGCGTCGGTCATCGCTCTCCCCCGTCGTGCTGGGTGTCGTCCGCGGTCCCGTCCTGCGGGACGCCGTCGGCGCCGGTTGTCGCGGCAGCGCCGTCGGTGACGGGTCCGCCGTCGGCGGTCACCCGCTGCTGCGTCTCGTCGGCGTGCTTGGCCCACCAGTTGCGGAAGGACTCCTTCGGCGGGGCAGGGATGTCCCGCTCGTCGGTCCAGCCGCCGGCCGTGCCGGGCAGCCAGCTGATCGCGCGGTCCCTGCCCGCCACGGCCCGGCCCAGCGGGAGGGCCTTCTCGGCGAGCGCCATGCGTTTTCCGGAGGACATCACGAAGGACGCTCCCTTCATCATGAGGTCCATCTCGGACGGGGCCTGCAGCAGGCGCCGAGTCCGGGCCGGTGCCGCGGCGGCGCCGTCGTCGGAGCGTTCGCCGTGCTGGGTGCGCACGTCCTCGTCGCGCAGGTGCACGAGGATCTCGGGGATGTTGATCTTCACCGGGCACACGTCGTAGCAGGCCCCGCACAGCGAGGAGGCGTAGGGCAGGGAGGCGTTCTGCTCGGAGGTGAT
>NZ_PDDL01000169.1:0-4823 GCF_020833785.1 Kocuria sp. CCUG 69068 | reverse complement strand
ACGGCGAGCGCGTTGACGAGCGGGTTGCCCTGGTAGCAGGAGTCGAAGACGACCTCCCCGCCCACGTTGGGCAGGCCCAGGGAGTTGCCGTAGCCGCCCACGCCCGCCACCACGCCGTGCACCACGCCCCGGTCCGTGAGCCGGCGGACGTACTCCGTCCAGGAGTGCGCCCGGGCGGAGGTGTGGAGGCCCGTCAGCAGGAGGACCTCCCCGCCCTCGAGGTACGGGGTGGGGTCGGCGAGCTCGCTGGTCACCACCCAGCTCACCGGCAGGTCGGTGGCCGCCTCGACGACGGGCTCCAGCCCGAGCCCGGGCAGGCCGAGCACCTGGGCGACCGTGACCATGGGCAGTCCTCCTCTTCCGCAGTCCTCGCTGTCCTTCTAGGCGCGCCGGGGACCGCCCGGCGCGCCGGGTCCCGGCGCGTCGGCCGTCTCAGCTCCGCTGCCTGCGGCGCTCGACCTCGGCGACGAGCCGGTGCTCGGCGTCGGCGCCCGGCCGGATCCCGGTGGGGATGCGCAGCAGGAACACGAGCCCGAGCAGCCACCACAGCCCGAAGATGGTCCAGGCGGGCGCGCTGAGGAAGGCGGGCATCCCGGGCAGGTACAGGCTGATCAGGGCGAGGCACAGCACGACCGAGAGCACGCCGATCGCCGTTCCGCCGTGGCCGTGGCCGCCGATCCGGAACGGGCGTTCCATGCCGGGCTCGCTCCGGCGCAGGATCACGAAGACCACGGAGACCAGGGCGTAGGCGATCACGATGGACGGGGAGCCGGAGTCCACGAGCCAGCCCAGCATCTCGGCGCCGAAGAACGGGGCCACGAAGGAGAGGGCGCCCACGAAGAGCAGGGCGTTGGCCGGGGTGCCGTACTTCGGGTGGAGGCGGCCGAACCACTGCGGCACCATCCGGGAGTTGCCGAGCGCCCAGAGCAGGCGGGACGCCCCCATGAGGAGCGAGTTCCAGGACGTCAGGATGCCGGCGAGGCCGCCGGCGATGAGCAGGTTGGCCACGGCCGTGCTGGAGAACATGGCTCCCATGGCGTCCGCGACCGCGATGTCCGCGCCGGCGATGTCCGCGCCGGACATCGCCGAGGACGTGGTGAGCACGACCATGACGTACCAGGCGGCGGCGAGCAGCACGGAGACGATGATGGTCCCGCCCAGCTGCTTGGCCGGCAGGTGCATCTCCTCGGAGACCTGGGGGATGACGTCGAAGCCGACGAACAGGAACGGGACGGTGACGAGCACGAGGAAGAAGCCGGCCGTGCCGCTCGTGAAGAACGGCTCCATGGTGTCGACCGAGCCGCGGGTGAACGCCCCGAAGATCATCATGAGTCCCACGATCAGCAGGAAGAGGATCACGAAGATCTGCACCATGGAGGCGTGCTTCACGCCGCGGATGTTGATCGCGGTGATGATGACGGCGGTCAGCGACCCCACCAGCGCCCAGGTCAGGTTCACCTCGAAGCCGGCCACGGTCCACAGCGGGATCTGGCTCAGGCCCGGGAAGATGTACTGCAGGGTGCGGGGGACCGCCACGGCCTCGAAGGCCACGATGGTGATGTAGCCGCCGGTGATGGCCCAGGACCCGACGAAGGCCCACCGGGCGCCCATGCCGCGCAGGAGGTAGTTGTGCTCCCCGCCCGCGTACGGCATGGCGGCGACGAGCTCGCCGTAGACGAGTCCGACGACGGCCATGATGAGCCCGCCGGTGACGAGGGCCAGCACGGAGCCCATGGTCCCGGCCTCGGCCAGCCAGTCGCCGGTGAGGATGACCCAGCCGAAGCCGATCATCGCGCCGAAGCCGAGGGCGATCGCGTCGAGGCGGCCCAGGACCTTCTTGAAGCCGTGGTCCTCGCGGTCCGGGGCGTCGGGCCCCGCGCTGCGGGGTTCGCTGGTGCTCATGGGAGTTCTTCCTTCTGTCGAGGACACCCGGACGAGGTGCCTGGTCGGGCCCGCCGCACGGCACTCCCGGCGGCGAGGGCACAATTTATACAGGGATTGTTTCGTCCCTGTGTGCCGCCTGGAAGCCCCCGGCCGCCCGCAGCTCGCTCGGCACCGTATCTTTGCGAAAGAGAATCCGTTCGCCGCTTCCCTGAGGATGCCATGACCCAGCGCCGGGCCGCCCTGTTCATCGATTTCGACAACTTCTTCGGCGGTCTGCTCGGCAGTGATCCGACGGCGGCCATGGCGCTGGCCGAGCGGCCGTCCGTGTGGATCCACCGGCTGGCCGCGGCGAGCGGCGGGGAGGGCGCCGACAGTTCCCGGCGCTGGCTGGTGCTGCGGTGCTACATGAACCCGTCCGGGAGCGTCGCGCATCCGCTGAACCCGGGGCAGAGGCTGTACTTCTCGACGTTCCGCCCCTTCTTCACGCAGGCCGGCGTCGAGGTCGTCGACTGCCCCAGTCTCACCCGGGGCGCGAAGAACGGGGCGGACATCCGGATCGTGATCGACGTGATGACCGCATTGCAGCACCACGCCCACTACGACGAGTTCGTCCTGGCCTCGAGCGACGCCGATTTCACGCCGCTGCTCCAGGTCCTCAGGGCCCAGGACCGCAGGACCTGCATCATTGCGACCGGGGCCACGGCGGTGGCCTACGAGGCGCTCGCGGACCAGTACCTCGACGAGCAGGACCTCTTCGACCTCATGGCGCCTGCGCCGGCGGAGGAGCCCGTGCCCGGCTCCGGGGACGGGGTGCCGGCCCCCGGAGGGTGCTTCTCCCCGGGTGCCGCGCCGATCGCGGGCCCCTCGGAGGACCCGGGGGCGTGGCACGAGTTCTGCGCGGTCGTGCGCAGTGACTACGAGTCCTCCGAGGGGCCCGTCAGCCTCTCCCGCCTGGCAGGTCGGATCCACGCGGACATGGGAGAGGTCGTCACCCGCACCCGGTGGTTCGGCAGCGGCTCCTTCCGTCGGGCCGTGGAGCTGGTCGACCTGCCGGAGGTCGAGTTCTCGAACCTGCACTTCTGGCACCGCACGAGGCACCGGGCGCCGGAGCCGGCACCCGCGGCGCCGCCGGCTCCTGTCCGGCCGCCGCTGCCGGCGGCCGTCACCCGCTTCTGCGACGTCGCGAAGATGCCGCGGCTCTGCCGGGCGGTGCTCGCCAGCGTGCTGGAGCATGCGGTGCTGGCGGGCTTCCATCCCTCCGCGGCGGAGCGGCAGGAGCTGGCCGCCTGGCTCGGGGCGGGCGCACCGGCACCCGTGCCCGCGGTCTAGGCTGGTCCGGGACAGCCCGTTCCCGACGAGAGGACCCGGACCATGGACAACCTGGACAGCCTGCCGAGCGCCTCGGTGGAGGAGATCCCCGAGGGCGCACGCGTCCTGGACGTGCGCGAGGACGAGGAGTGGGAGGCCGGGCACATCGCCGGTGCCCAGCACATCCCGCTCCGGCAGCTCCCGGAGCGCTACGGCGAGGTGCCGGTGGACGAGGACGTGTACGTGATCTGCCGCTCCGGCGGCCGGTCCCTCAAGGCCACGGCGTACCTCCAGCAGTACGGCTTCGACCCCATCAACGTCCTGGGCGGCATGGGGGCGTGGATGGACGCCGAGAAGCCCATGGTGTCCGAGACGGGCGAGACCCCGAACGTCCGTTGAGGTACGCCTACCTGGGCCCCGCCGGCACCTTCACCGAGGCCGCGCTGCTGAGCGTGGCGGGCGCCCGTGAGGCGGAGCGCCTCCCCGTGTCCTCCGTGCCCGTGGCGCTCGCGGCCGTCCGCTCCGGCGAGGTCGACGCCGCCATGGTGCCCATCGAGAACTCCGTGGAGGGCGGCGTGACCGCGACCCTCGACGCGGTGGCCACCGGCAGCGAGCTGCGCATCGTCCGTGAGGCGCTGGTGCCCATCAGCTTCGTCCTCGTGGCCCCGCCGGGCACGGCGCTCGCCGACGTCCGCTCGGTCTCCACGCACTCCCACGCCTGGGCCCAGGTGCGGGGCTGGATGGACGAGCGGCTGCCGGGCGTGGACTACGTCCCGGCGTCCTCCACGGCCGCCGCGGCGCTCGCGCTGCTCCCCGGCGGGGCGGGGCGCGAGGGGCCGGCGTCCCGGGCGGGCTTCGACGCCGCGGTCTGCTCGCCCGTGGTCGTCGAGCAGCACCCCGAGCTCGAGGTGCTGGCGCAGGACATCGGGGACAACAGGGCCGCCGTCACCCGGTTCGTGCTCGTGGCCCGGCCCGGGGTGCCCCTGCCGCCGCGCACGGGCGCGGACCGCACCACGCTCGTCATTCCCCTGTGGGAGGACCGCGCCGGGGCCCTCATGGAGATCCTCGAGCAGTTCGCGACCCGGGGGGTCAACCTCTCGCGGATCGAGTCGCGGCCCACGGGCAACTTCCTCGGGGAGTACTTCTTCAGCGTGGACGTCGACGGTCACATCCTCGACGCCCGGGTGGCGGACGCCGTCGAGGGTTTGCGCCGCGTCTGTCCCAGCACGCGCTTCCTCGGCTCCTATCCGCGGGCCGACCACAAGGTGGCGACCGTGGCCCCGCACCACTCCGACGACGCCTTCCGCGAGGCGGCGGCCTGGGTCGCAGCCCTGCAGGACAGCGACCGCCGGACCCCGGAGAACCCGCCGGCGCAAGGCGCACCGGGCGGCGCGTAACGCGAGGACGCGCACCGCACCCCCGCTTGTTAGCAATTGCGAATACATGCACCATGGGGAGTGCGGGCGCGTCCGTGCCCGCGATCTTCAGCCGGTGTCGATCGACCCCCCGGGTCGGGACCGAGCCCGACCGGAGGTGCCACCATGCCTGCTCCCGCCGTCCGCCGCCTCGCCCTCGCCGCCGCCCCGGCCCTCCTGGCCTGCGCGCTCGCCGCTCCGCCGGCCGCGGCGGCC
>NZ_PDDL01000168.1:0-4890 GCF_020833785.1 Kocuria sp. CCUG 69068 | reverse complement strand
GACGTCTTCGTGCGCTCCGCCACCCGCGCCGGGCGCGCCGTCGAGGCGGGGCGCCGGCTCGGGATCCCCGTGCACCTGCGGGCGTGGGACGAGGCGCCGGGCCTCCTGGCCGCGTACGACGTGGTCGTCTCCACCCTCCCGCCGCACGGCGCGGACGAGCTGGCGGCGCAGCTGGAGGCCGCCGCCCCGACCACCACGGGCGTCCTCCTGGACGCCGCCTACGACCCGTGGCCGTCGGCGGTGGCCGCGGCCTGGTCCCGGGCCGGGGGAGCGGTGGCCCCGGGACTCGATATGCTGATCTTCCAGGCGGTGGACCAGATCCGCCTGTTCACCGGCCGCGATCCGGGCACACCCCTGCCCCGCGAGCAGGACGTGGTCGCCGCGATGTGCGCGGCCGTGGGGCGGCCCATCCTCGCCGCCCCGTCCCTGCCCCGCACCTGAGACCTGTCGGCGGCCGCGCCCCGCGGGGCCCTGTCGCCGAGACCCCGAACGGAAAGAGTTGTTATGTTGCGTTGGCTCACGGCCGGCGAGTCGCACGGCGAGGCGCTCGTCGGGATCATCGAGGGCGTCCCGGCTGGGGTGAGCCTGACCAGCCAGGACGTCCGCGACGCCCTGGCCCGCCGCCGGCTCGGCTACGGGCGCGGCGCACGGATGAAGTTCGAGCAGGACCAGGTGCGCCTGCTCGGCGGCGTGCGCCACGGCGTGACCCAGGGCGGGCCGGTGGCGATCGAGATCGCCAACACCGAGTGGCCCAAGTGGCGCGAGGTGATGTCCGCGGACCCCGTGGACCCGGAGGTGCTCGCGGGCCGCGCCCGCAACGCCCCCCTCACCCGCCCCCGCCCCGGCCACGCGGACCTCACCGGCATGCAGAAGTACGGCTTCGACGAGGCGCGGCCCGTGCTCGAGCGCGCCAGCGCCCGGGAGACGGCCACGCGCGTGGCCCTCGGCGCCGTCGCCGCGAAGATCCTCGAGGCCGTGGGCGTGCAGCTCGTCTCCCACACCACGGCCGTGGGCGCCGTCAGCGCCCCGGTGGACGCCCCGCGCCCGCTGCCCTCCGACGTCCCCGGCCTCGACGCCGACCCCCTGCGCTGCTTCGACCCCGCCACGGCGGAGGCCATGGTGACGGCGGTGGACGCCGCCCACAAGGACGGGGAGACCCTCGGCGGCGTCGTCGAGGTCCTCGCCTACGGGCTGCCCCCGGGGCTCGGCTCGTACGTGCACTGGGACCGGCGGCTCGACTCGCGCCTGGCCGGGGCCCTGATGGGCATCCAGGCCATCAAGGGCGTCGAGGTCGGGGACGGCTTCCTGACCGCCGCCCGGCCCGGCTCCGAGGCCCACGACGAGATCTCCCGCGGCGCCGACGGCGCGGTCCGCCGCGTGAGCAACCGCGCCGGCGGGATCGAGGGCGGCATGTCCATCGGTGACGTCCTGCGCGTGCGCGCGGCCATGAAGCCCATCGCCACCGTGCCGAAGGCGCTGCGCACCGTCGACGTCGCCACCGGCGAGGCCGCCCGCGCCCACCACCAGCGCTCGGACGTCTGCGCCGTGCCCGCCGCCGGGGTGGTCGCCGAGGCGATGGTCGCCCTCGTGCTCGCCGACGCCGTGACGGAGAAGTTCGGCGGGGACTCGATCACCGAGACCGCCCGCAACAAGGACGCCTACCTCGCCGCGATCCCGGAGTCCCTGCACTCCGCCGGCGAGCTCGGGGCCTTCGGGGACGACGCCGCCGCGGCGCGCGACGACCACATGGGCGACCCCCTCGTGGCCCCCGCAGAGACCGCGGCCCCCGTCGAGACCGGAGAGGCCCAGGCGTGAACGCGCAGTTCCCCGCCCCGGCCGACGCCGCCGAGACCCCGCAGCGGCCCGTGGTGCTGATCGGGCCCATGGCCGCCGGCAAGTCCTTCCTGGCCCTGCACATGTCCAAGTTCTACGGCTACGACTTCGTGGACGCCGACCAGGTCATCGTCTCCCGGTACGGCGTGATCTCGAAGATCTTCGCGGAGCACGGCGAGAAGTACTTCCGCGACCTCGAGGCGGACACCGTGGCCGAGATCCTGCGGGACCCGGACCACGCCAACGCCATCTTCTCCGTGGGCGGCGGCGCCCCCATGACCCCGTCCACCCGCGAGCTGCTGCGCCACGAGCTCGTCGCCTACCTCGAGGTGGACACCGAGACCGTGCTGCCCCGGATCAGCGGCAACCGGACCCGCCCCATGCTCCAGCCGGACCCGGAGCGGCGCTGGCAGGAGCTCTACGAGTCCCGGCGCGCCTGCTACGAGGAGCTCGCCGACATCACCCTCGACGGCCGCGGCAACCGGCCCGTCGCCGAGATCGGCGCCGACCTCGAGGCGGAGCTCACCCGCCTGCGCTCCGCGCGGAGCGCCGGCGGCACCACCGACAGCACCCAGGAGGCCCAGGCATGAGCGAGTCCGCTCCCCGCACCGTCACGACCATCCCCGTCACCGGGGAGCGCCCGGCCGAGAACTACGACGTCCTCGTCGGCCACGGGCTGCTCGGCGAGGTCCCCCGCGTGCTCGGCGACCGGGTCCAGCGCGTGCTCGTCATCCACCCGCGGGCGCTGCGCAGCACCGGCGACGTGGTCATGGAGGAGCTGCGCGGACAGGGCTACCAGGCGTTCACCGCCGAGATCCCCGACGCCGAGGAGGGCAAGCACGTCCAGGTGGCGTCCTTCTGCTGGCAGGTCCTCGGGCAGAACGACTTCACCCGCTCGGACGCGATCGTGTCCGTGGGCGGGGGAGCGGTCTCCGACCTCGCGGGGTTCGTGGCCGCCACGTGGCTGCGCGGCGTGCGCGTGGTGCACGTGCCCACCACCCTGCTCGGCATGGTCGACGCCGCCGTGGGCGGCAAGACCGGGATCAACACGGCCGAGGGCAAGAACCTCGTGGGCGCCTTCCACCCGCCCGCGGCCGTGCTGTGCGACCTCGACACGCTGCGGACGCTGCCCGAGAACGAGCTGCTCACCGGCATGGCGGAGGTCGTCAAGTGCGGCTTCATCGCCGACGAGCGGATCCTCGAGCTGATCGAGGACCACCCGGAGGCGGTGCGCGACTCGCAGTCCGAGGTGGTCCGGGAGCTCGTGGAGCGCAGCATCCGGGTCAAGGCCGAGATCGTCTCCGGCGACCTGCGCGAGGCCGGCCGCCGGGAGATGCTCAACTACGGGCACACCCTCGGCCACGCGATCGAGCACAACGAGCGCTACCAGTGGCGCCACGGCGCCGCGGTCTCGGTGGGGCTGGTCTTCGCCGCCGAGCTCGCCCGCACCGCCGGGAACCTGGCCGACGACGTCGTCGAGCGCCACCGCAGCATCCTCGCCTCCCTCGGCCTGCCGACCGCGTACCGGTGGGACCAGTGGCCGCGGCTGCTCGAGGTCATGAAGCGGGACAAGAAGACGCGCGGGAACCTGCTGCGCTTCGTCGTCCTCGACGCCGTCGGCCGGCCCCGCGTGCTCGAGGTCCCCGACCCCGCGATCCTCTTCGCGAGCTACCAGGAGATCGCCGAGGGCGCGCCCAGCTAGACTGGTCCGCGGTCCGGGACGACACCCCCTGTCCGCGCCGACCTGCCGACTTCGCAGACAACCAGAGAGAGAACCTGTGGCTACGACCAACGACATCAAGAACGGCACCGTCCTGAAGCTGGAGGGCAACCTCTGGAACGTGATCGAGTTCCAGCACGTGAAGCCGGGCAAGGGCGGGGCGTTCGTGCGCACCAAGATGCGCAACATCACCTCCGGGAAGGTCGTCGACAAGACCTTCAACGCCGGTGCGAAGATCGAGACCGCCACGGTGGACCGCAGCGAGTACCAGTACCTGTACCAGGACGGCGCCGACTACGTCTTCATGGACAACAAGACCTACGACCAGATCACCGTCCCCGGTGAGGTGGTGGGCGACGCCGCCAACTTCATGCTCGAGAACCTCAACGTGACCATCGCGCTGCACGAGGGGGCCCCGCTCTACATCGAGCTGCCCGCGTCCGTGGTCCTCGAGATCACCTACACCGAGCCGGGCCTGCAGGGCGACCGCTCCACCGGCGGCACCAAGCCCGCCACCGTGGAGACCGGCTACCAGATCCAGGTGCCGCTGTTCCTCGAGCAGGGCACCAAGGTCAAGGTCGACACCCGCACGGGTGACTACCTGGGCCGCGTCAACGAGTGAGCGCCCGGGGCAAGGCGCGCCGGCGCGCCGTGGAGATCCTCTTCGAGGCCGAGCAGCGTTCCGAGGACGCCCGCGAGGTCATGGAGCGGCGCCGGATGCACAGCGACTCGCAGGTCTCCCCGTACGCCGAGGAGCTCGTCCTCGGCGTCACGATGCGCCGCGGTGAGCTCGACGAGTACCTCGAGACGTACTCCCAGGGCTGGACCCTCGAGCGGATGCCCGCGGTGGACCGCAACGTGCTGCGCGTGGGGGCCTGGGAGCTGCTGTTCAACGACGACGTCCCGGACGGGGTCGCCGTGGCCGAGGCCGTGAGCCTCGCCAAGGAGCTCGCGGGCGACGACTCCCCGCGCTTCGTCAACGGCCTGCTGGGCCGGCTGCAGCAGATGAAGCCGACCCTGCTCGGCTGACGGGGCCGCCGGACCCCGCCCGGGGCGCTACCATTTCCGGGACCACGACCGTGCGTCCCGGGAAGGTCCGCATGACAGCTCCCGCGCTGCGCCTGCAGGGCGTCTCGAAGCACTACGGGACCGTGCGCGCGGTCGACCGCGTCACCCTCGAGGTCCGCCCGGGGAAGGTCTACGCGCTGCTGGGCCTCAACGGCGCCGGCAAGACCACCGTCATGCGGACGGTCCTCGGCATGGTCCGGCCCTCGGCCGCGGGCGCGGCGACGCGCACCGCGGGGGGCCCGCGGCCGTGCTCGGCGACGCCGGCGCCG
>NZ_PDDL01000167.1:0-4929 GCF_020833785.1 Kocuria sp. CCUG 69068 | reverse complement strand
ATGCGGGCCGCCGCGGCCCCCGGCGCCCGGTGCGTCGTCGTCGACGACGTGCTCACCACGGGGGCGACCCTCGGCGAGGCGGCCCGCGCACTGCGGGCCGGCGGGGCCGAGGTGCTCGGGGCGGTGGTGCTCGCCGCCGTGCGGCCGCCGGCAGTTCCGCTCACCGCTGATTCGGGTCCGGCCCGGCCGGGTGAATATCCCGTGTGATTCAACTAACGTTGAGTCACGGGACGCAACAATCCTCCCGGGTGGGCGGCCCCATCCGCCCACGTCACCCCCGAGATTTGGAGGGCATCATGGAACTGAACGTCATGGGGCGCAACGTCGCCGTACCGGAGCGGTTCAAGGAGTACGCCGCCGAGAAGGTCGTCAAGTTCGAGGAGCTGGGCGAGAAGGTCCAGCGCATTGATGTCAAGGTCACCAAGGACCACGCGCTGCCCGGCCACCAGGGGATGGGCGTGGAGATCACGGTCTCCGGACGCGGCCCCGTCCTGCGGGCCGAGGCGCGCGGCGACGACAAGTTCGCCGCCTTCGACGAGGCCTACAGCAAGCTCCTCGAGCGCCTTCGCCGGGCCCGCGACCGCCGCAAGGTGCACCGCGGCGCCCACCGTCCCACGGCCGTTCACGAGGCCACCGGCGCCCTGCCCGTGGTCCCCAGTTCCGGGCCCATCTACACCACCGCCGCGGAGCTCGCGACCGCCGAGCAGGAGGCGTTCGACCAGAGCGTGAGCCTCACCGACGCGGTCACCCCCGTCGAGATCCGGCGCAAGCGGTTCCCGGCCTCCGAGCTGAGCGTCGACGAGGCCGTCGACCACATGGAGCTCGTCGGCCACGACTTCTACCTCTTCGTCGACAAGGAGACCGGCGAGCCCTCCGCGGTCTACCGCCGCAAGGGCTGGAGCTACGGCGTCATCAGCCTGAGCGAGAACGGCGAGGAGTCCGAGGAGAGCGTCCGGGCCTACCAGCCCGAGCCCGCCGGCTGACCCCACCCCGTGACGGCGGGCCCGCCCGGCTGGGTGCCGGCCGGGTCCCGCCCCGGAAGAGCCCGGTGGTCGCGGCCACCGGGCTCGTCCGCGCCCGGAGACCGGCACCGGCTCCCGTAGACTGGAGCGGGTGCCGGACACCCCCCCCCCATCAGTCCCAGCACGGCAGTCGAACACGAGGAGCGTGTGCACGTGGCGTCATTCCTGGAGAAAGTCCTCAGGACCGGAGACAAGAAGGTCCTGACGAGGCTGCGGTCCTACACGACCGCCATCAACAGCCTCGAGGACGGCTTCCGGGAGCTCAGCGACGCGGAGCTGCGCGCCGAGACGGACGCGTTCCGCGCCCGGGTCGCCGACGGCGAGTCCCTGGACCGGCTGCTGCCCGAGGCCTTCGCCGTGGTCCGGGAGGCCGCGTCCCGCACCCTGGGCCAGCGCCACTACGACGTCCAGCTCATGGGCGGCGCCGCCCTGCACCTCGGGAACATCGCCGAGATGAAGACCGGCGAGGGCAAGACCCTCGTGGCGACGGCCCCCGCCTACCTCAACGCCCTCTCCGGCAAGGGTGTCCACGTCGTCACCGTGAACGACTACCTGGCCGAGTACCAGGCCAACCTCATGGGGCGCGTCTACCGGTTCCTGGGCATGGAGACCGGCGTGGTGCTGGCCAACCAGGACCCGGCGACCCGCCGCCAGCAGTACGTCGCCGACATCACGTACGGGACGAACAACGAGTTCGGCTTCGACTACCTCCGCGACAACATGGCGTGGAGCCCCGACGAGCTCGTGCAGCGCGGCCACAGCTTCGCGATCGTCGACGAGGTGGACTCCATCCTCATCGACGAGGCCCGCACCCCGCTGATCATCTCCGGGCCCGCCTCCGGCGAGGCCAACCGGTGGTACACCGAGTTCGGCCGCCTCGTGCAGCGGCTCGACGCGGGCACCGACTACGAGGTGGACGAGAAGAAGCGCACCGTCGGCGTGCTCGAGTCCGGGATCGAGAAGGTCGAGGACTGGCTCGGCATCGACAACCTCTACGAGGCCCAGAACACCCCGCTCATCGGCTTCCTCAACAACGCCATCAAGGCCAAGGAGCTCTTCCGCGCCAACAAGGACTACGTGGTGCTCAAGGGCGAGGTCATGATCGTCGACGAGCACACCGGGCGCATCCTCGCCGGCCGACGCTACAACGAGGGCATGCACCAGGCCATCGAGGCGAAGGAGGGGGTCGAGATCAAGGCGGAGAACCAGACCCTCGCCACGGTCACCCTGCAGAACTACTTCCGCCTCTACGAGAAGCTCGCGGGCATGACCGGCACCGCCGAGACCGAGGCCGCGGAGTTCATGAACACCTACGGGCTGGGCGTCGTGTCCATCGAGACGCACCGCCCCCTCGTCCGCATCGACCGCCCCGACCTCGTCTACAAGAACGAGGTCGCGAAGTTCGCCGCGGTGGTCAAGGACATCGAGGAGCGGCACGCGAAGGGCCAGCCGGTCCTCGTGGGCACCGTGTCGGTCGAGAAGAGCGAGTACCTCTCCAAGCTGCTCGCCCAGCGCGGCGTCCGCCACGAGGTCCTCAACGCGAAGAACCACGCCCGGGAGGCCGCGATCGTCGCGCAGGCCGGCCGCAAGGGTGCGGTGACCGTGGCCACCAACATGGCCGGCCGCGGCACCGACATC
Organism: Kocuria sp. CCUG 69068; assembly: GCF_020833785.1. Taxonomy (NCBI): domain Bacteria; kingdom Bacillati; phylum Actinomycetota; class Actinomycetes; order Micrococcales; family Micrococcaceae; genus Kocuria; species Kocuria sp. CCUG 69068. Next base: position 2,269 of record NZ_PDDL01000167.1, on the reverse strand, counting down.
ATGCTCGGCGGCAACGCCGAGTTCAACGCCGTGGACCGGATGCGGGAGAAGGGCCTGGACCCGCAGCGGGACGCGGAGGAGTACGAGCGCGTGTGGCCGGACGTGGTGGCCGGCTGCGAGGAGGAGACCCGCGCCGAGCACCAGGAGGTGGTCGACGTCGGCGGTCTCTACGTCCTGGGCACGGAGCGCCACGAGTCGCGGCGCATCGACAACCAGCTGCGCGGGCGCTCCGGGCGGCAGGGGGACCCGGGCGAGTCCCGCTTCTACCTCTCCCTCGCGGACGACCTCATGCGGCTGTTCAACGCCGGTGCCGCCCAGCGGCTCATGGCGGGGGCGCCGGACGACACCGCGCTCGAGCACAAGATCGTCTCCCGCGCCATCGCCTCCGCGCAGAGCCAGGTCGAGGGGCGCAACGCCGAGCAGCGCAAGAACGTCCTCAAGTACGACGACGTCCTCAACCGCCAGCGCGAGGCGGTCTACCGCGACCGCCGCCGGGTCCTCGAGGGCGACGACCTCCAGGAGCAGATCGTCCAGTTCGTCGACGAGGTGGTCACCTCCACGGTCCAGGACCGCACGGCGGTCGGCCACCCCGAGGACTGGGACCTCGACGGCCTGTGGGAGTCCCTGCGCACCATCTACCCCGTGACCCTGTCGGTCGACGAGGTCGTGGAGGAGGCCGGGGGCCGCACGCGGCTCACGGCGGAGTTCCTGCGCGAGCAGATCCTCTCGGACGCCCGCCTCGTCTACGACCAGCGGGAGGAGGAGGTGGGCGCGGAGGCCATGCGCAACCTGGAGCGGCGCGTGCTGCTGTCGGTCATCGGGCGCAAGTGGCCCGAGCACCTCTACGAGATGGACTACCTCAAGGAGGGCATCGGCCTGCGGGCGATGGCCCAGCGCGACCCGCTCGTGGAGTACCAGCGCGAGGGCTACGCGATGTTCCAGGAGATGATGGGCGCGATCCGCGAGGAGACGGTCTCGACCCTGTACCGGATGGAGATCCGCCGCCAGCGCGTGGGCGCCGACGGCGGGCCCGTCGACCTGCAGATCCCGCGCCAGCCCAGCTTCCTGCAATACACCGCGCCCGCTGAGACCGGCGGCACGCAGACCCGCACGGAGCCCACCGCGGCGGGCCGCGGCGAGGACGACGCGGACGCCGCCGCGGCGTCCGCCAACCGGGCCGGGCGCCGGGCCCGCGCCCGGGCCGCCAGCGCCGAGTCCGCGGAGGGCTGAGCCCGCCGAGGACAGGTTCCTCCCCAGGCTGAGTCCGCCGGGGGCTGAGCCTGCCGGGGACTCGGTCCGCCGGGGTCGAACGCGCCGGGGCGGGGAGGCGGGGTCAGCCGACCTCGAGCTGCGTCACGCTCCAGCCCCGCCCCAGCCGCTCCACCCGCATGGCCACGGCCCGGCTGCGCCTCGGCTCGACCACCACCAGGGCCACCTCGTAGACCCCGCGGCCCACCCGGCAGACCCGGCACCTGCGCACGTGGGGGTTCCGGTGCAGCTCCTGCAGCGCGGCCTTGCCCTCGAACTGCTCCTGGAGCAGCCGGAGCATGTCGGCGCGCTGCTGGAAGCGCTCCACAATCTCCGGGGTGGTCCAGCGGCCCAGCTGTGCCGCCGGCCGGCTCCCGCCCAGCACCTCCACGGCCGCCTGGCCGATGGAACGGGCCAGGGCCGTCACCCGGCCCAGCTCGTCCTCGGCGTCGTGGCCCAGCACACGCGTGGCGCCCCACGTGTAGCCGCCGGGGGCCGTGGGCGGCGCCGGGCGCCCCCGGCGGGCGGAGGGCCCGGCCGCCGGGCGTCCGCGCTCGGGCGCGAGCGGACGGGCAACGGGGTCGGAACCGGCGGTGGGTGCGTTCATGACGGGCCTCCTGGGAACGGTGCTGCGGTGGGTCGATGGTGGGGTGCCGCGGAGCCGGGGCGGGTCAGGGCCCCCCGGCGCCGGGCACGACGAGCCGCTGACCCGGCAGGAGCCGGTGCGGTCCGTCCGGGAGCACCGGCCGGTTCAGCTCGTACCAGCGGGGCCATGCACGGGCGACCTGCTGGTCGGAGGCCTCCGGGCCCAGGTGGGCGGCGGCCAGGGACCACAGAGTGTCCCCGCGCACGACCGTGACGGCGCCGTCCACTGTGCGCTCCGCCACCGAGGGGCCGGTCTGCGGGAAGCAGGGATCCGGATCCGTCGACGGCGCGGGGGCGGACTCCCCGCCCGGGACGGGCTCGCGGTCGGGGCCGGGTCGGGGTCCGGCACCGGGGGCGGGCGCCGGGCCGAGGGAGA
>NZ_PDDL01000166.1:0-4954 GCF_020833785.1 Kocuria sp. CCUG 69068 | reverse complement strand
CCGCCCGGTGCGGCACGCTCCGGGGCACCCGCCCGGCCACCGGTCCGGGGGGTCGTGCGGGGGCTCTCAGGACGCGGCGCGTGCGGTGCCGGGGATGCCAGGGATGCCGGGGATGCCGGGGAGGAGGGTCGCGGCAGGGAGACGTCGCGCAGCACCGTCCGCGGGCGGTCGCGGACGGTCGCCGGGGGCTCGCCCTCCCGGACCGCCTCCGCCACGGCGCCGATGTCCTCGCGCCGGGCCCGCGCCTCCGGCGGCTCCAGCCGGACCACGCGCCAGCCCCGGGGCACCGTGAGCCGGTCGGCGTGCACGGCGCACAGGTCGTAGGCGTGGGGCTCCGCGTGTCCGGCGAGCGGGCCGACCACGGCGGTCGAGTCCGAGTACACGTAGGTCAGGGTCGTGACGGCGTCCCGCCTGCAGGTCTGGCGGGAGCAGAGGCGGGTGGGACTGCCGGAGGAGCTCATGGCCCGAAACTACCTCAGCGGGCGAGACGGCGCAGGCGGCGGCGCTCGCGCTCGGAGAGCCCGCCCCAGATGCCGAACTTCTCGTCCTTGCTCATCGCGTAGTCGAGGCACTCCGCCTGCACGGGGCAGGCCTCGCACACGCGCTTGGCGTCACGCGTGGACCCGCCCTTCTCGGGGAAGAAGGCCTCCGGGTCGGTCTGGGCGCACAGCGCGTCGGTCTGCCACGCGAGCTCGCCCTCGTCCTCGTCCACGGCGTACAGCCCGGCCACGGCGCTCCAGTCGGAGCCCTCGTCGGCGGCCGGTGCCTCGAGCAGGTCGAGAGCGGGTGCCGCGCCGGCGCCGGAGAGGTTCTGGACGGCCTCGTGGGCCCGGAGGTAGGCCGTGGCCTGGTCCTCCATGCTCCCGGCCGCCCGGCGGACGTGCCGCTCGGCGGCCCGGGGGTCGACGGGATCGACGAACCAGTCCTCTGGCACCGAGCGCATGCTCAGCCGACGGGCCTCGAGGGGGCTGGATTCCACGACCTGCTGTCGTGCGGCCTCTCCCATGACTTTCCTTCCATCCGACACGATTGCTCGGGTGCGGCGCAGTACGGGGGTCGCCGACCCTGTGCATCCCGGAGAACGTATCCTTGCTGATCGTCTGCCGGACTTCCCAATTACACGTGTGTAACTAGTACGGAGTCAACCCGTCCCGGGTGACCGCCCATGCCACGATATCCGGGAAGAATGTCTTTGGGAGTAGACGTTTTTCCACGTCACGGCCCGATTTTCGACAGGAATGCCGCAGAGGGCGAAGAATGCGACTCTACGCATATGCCGAACCGCCGCCGCGGGCACGGCAGCCACGAGGAGGAACCATGGACACCCCGACCCCCCGATCTGTCCCCCGCTTGGTGGACAAGCTGCGCAGCAGCAGCCGCCCGGCCCTGATCTGGTACGGCCGGGACGGCGAGCGCGTGGAGCTCTCGGGGCGGGTCCTCGACAACTGGGTGGCCAAGACCGCGAACCTGTGGGTGGACGAGCTCGACCTCGAGGCGGGCGACGTCGTGGCCGTCGGCGACGAGGTGCACTGGCGCAGTCTCGCGGCCGTCCTCGGCTCGTGGACCATGGGGGCCGCGGTGCGCGTGGTCGATCCCCGCGAGGACGCGGCGGAGCCCGGGGACCGGGCCGTGGTGGGCCTCGTCGACCCGCAGGGGGCGACGCCCCCGCTGCTGGACCGGGTGCCCGCCGGGGCGCGGGCCGTGGTCCTGGACCGGCCGGCGCTCTCGCTCGGCCACCGCGGCGAGCTGCCGGACGGGGACGTCCTCGACTACTGCGCCCAGGTCCGCTCCCACGCGGACGTCTACGACGGCCTCGAGGAGCCGGCGCCGGACGGTGCCGCGCTCCGGGCCGCGGGCACCGACGACGGCTTCCTGCCGCACGACCGGCTGATGCCGGCCGCGGGCGAGCTCGCGGCCGGGCGGGAGGACGCGTGGGGGACGGCGTCGGCCGTGCACGTGCCGGGCCGGCGGATGGACGCCGAGTTCCTGCTGCGCGTGCTGGCCGTGCTGGCCGGGGGCCGGGCCGCGGTCGTCACGGACCGCCCGGCGGACGCGGCCGACGACGGCTGGCGGTCAGTCCTGGCGGCCGAGAACGCCGTGGCCTTCTGAGCGGAACGGCTCAGCGCCCCTCCGCCGGCTCCGTGCTCCCGTGGCTCTCGTGGCTCTCGTGGGTGTCCGAGCCGGGGGCCGCCGCGCTCCCCGCGCGGTGGCGGGCGCCCTCCCGGTGGGGGTGCTGGTGCGCGCGGTGGGGGTGCTCGGCGCCCTCCGCGGGCTGGTGACCCGTGATCAGGGCGATCTCGAGGGCCGCGGTGTCCGCGAAGTTGGGGTCCTCGTCGAGCTCCTCGGTGAACACCCAGAAGCGGTAGGCGAAGTACCGGAAGACGGTGCCGAGGATGGTCCCGATGATCGTGCCGGACACGAAGGACGCGTAGGCGCTGGTGAGACCCAGCACGTAGTAGCTGAAGCCGAGGCAGCCGAGCTCGATGGCCATGCCGATGCCGTTGGCCACGAGGAACTGGACCAGCTCGCGGCGCTTGTCCGACTGGCGCTTGTGCCGGAAGGTCCACAGCCGGTTGGCGACCCACGCGAAGACGATGGCCACGGCGGTCGCCACGAACTTCGCCTTGAGGTGGCCGTCCTCGAACACCGTGTGCATCAGGATCCAGGTGAGCGACGCGTTGATCACGAACGCGAGGGCGCCCACGACGCCGAACTTCATGAGTTCCTTGACGAAGAGGTGCCACAGGGCATCGAAACGGTCGACGAGGCGGTTCACGCGGCTTCAGGTCTCCCAGGTGGTGAGGCGGTGGGCGCCGGCCGGCGCGGCGGTCGACGCCCACGGACGAGCACCCGCGGCGGACCTCGGCACATCCTACCCCGCCCCTCCTGCACGGCACCGGAGAGTTACAGCACAGTCCCCTGGCCGTCGCGGGGCCCGCGCCGGGCAGGTGCCGGGGCCGAGGCGGGAGCACGACGCCGGAGACCGGGCGGCGGGCGGCCCCGGAGGCAGGGCATCCCGGCCCGCCGAGCGGTCCCGGCGGACCGGGATACCCTGGTCGGGTGAATTCTTCTGTGACCGCCCCTGTCGTCGGCGTCGTCGGAGGCGGGCAGCTCGCCCGCATGATGGCGCCCTCCGCCACCGCCCTGGGGATCGAGCTGCGCGTGCTCGCCGAGGGCCCCGACGTCTCGGCGGTCGCCGCCGTGCCCACCGCCCCCGTGGGCGACTACACCGACCTCGACGTGCTGCGCCGGTTCGCCGCGGGCGTCGACGTGCTGACCTTCGACCACGAGCACGTGCCCACCGAGCACCTGCAGACCCTGCTCGCCGAGGGCGTGGACGTCCGCCCGGGCCCGGACGCGCTGGTGCACGCCCAGGACAAGCTGTGGATGCGCGCGGCCGTGGAGCGCCTCGGGCTGCCGAACCCGCGGTGGGAGGCGGTCGCCGACGTCGAGGAGCTGATCGCCTTCGGGGAGCGCACGGGCTGGCCGGTGGTGCTCAAGACCCCGCGCGGCGGCTACGACGGCAAGGGCGTCATGGTGCTCGGCACCGCCGAGGACGCCCGCGGCGCCGAGCCGGCGCAGTGGTTCGCCCGCACGGACGGGCCCCTGCTGGCGGAGGAGAAGGTCGGGTTCTCCCGCGAGCTCTCCGCGCTCGTGGCTCGGACCCCCTCCGGCGAGGTGCGGGCGTGGCCGGTGGTGGAGTCGATCCAGGTGGACGGCGTCTGCGACGAGGTGCTCGCGCCCGCCCCGCAGCTGCGCCCCGAGGTCGCGGCCGCGGCCGCGGACGCCGCCCGGACGCTGGCCACCGAGCTGGGCGTGACCGGAGTGATGGCCGTGGAGCTCTTCGAGACCCCCGGCCGCGGTACCGGGTTCCTGGTGAACGAGCTCGCCATGCGCCCGCACAACTCCGGGCACTGGACCATGGACGGATCCGTGACCAGCCAGTTCGAGCAGCACCTGCGCGCCGTGCTGGACCTCCCGCTCGGGGACACCGGGCTGATCGGCGGGTCCGCGGTGATGAAGAACTACCTGGGCGGGGCGAACCAGGACCTCTTCGGCGCCTACCGGGCGGCCATGGGCGCAGAGCCCCGCGCCAAGATCCACAACTACGGCAAGGCCGTGCGGCCCGGGCGCAAGATCGGCCACGTCAACCTCACCGGCACCGCGGACGAGATCCCGGAGCTGCGCCGGCGGGCCACCCGCGTGGCCGCCGTGCTGCGCGACGGGCAGGCCTGACCCGCGTGCCTCCCACGGCCCGTCCAGCCGGGACGGATAGCGTAGCCCCAGACCGGACCGCGATGGCGGCCCCCACCCGCCGAGCAGCCCAGGAGCACCAGTGAACGAGAAGCAGCAGCCCGTCGTCGGCGTCGTGATGGGCTCGGACTCCGACTGGCCCGTGATGGAGGCCGCCGCCACCGCCCTCGAGGAGTTCGGGATCGCGTACGAGGCCGACGTCGTCTCCGCCCACCGGATGCCCACCGAGATGATCGAGTACGGTCGGCGGGCGCACGAGCGGGGGCTGCGGGTGATCATCGCCGGGGCCGGCGGCGCCGCCCACCTGCCGGGGATGCTCGCCTCGGTGACGCCCCTGCCCGTGATCGGCGTCCCCGTCCCCCTGAAGACCCTCGACGGCATGGACTCGCTGCTGTCGATCGTGCAGATGCCCGCCGGCGTCCCGGTGGCCACCGTGTCCATCGGCGGGGCGCGCAACGCCGGGCTGCTGGCCGCCCGGATCCTCGCCGCCGGCGCGGACCCGCAGGCCGAGGTCCTGCGCGGGCAGCTCCTGCGCTTCGCCGACGAGCTCCGGGAGACCGCCCACGCCAAGGGCGCCGCCCTGGACCTGCTGTGCTGGGAGGTCGAGCACGAGGACACGACCTGCTCCGCCCACCCGGTACGTTTCGCCCTGGCCGAACCACCACCGCCCGACAGGCCCTTCCTGTCCCCGGCCTGCCGG
>NZ_PDDL01000165.1:0-5093 GCF_020833785.1 Kocuria sp. CCUG 69068 | reverse complement strand
CGCGGGGGCGGCGGCGGAGCGGGCGCGCCCTTCGGCGGCGCGATCTTGGGGAACGAGCGGGCGGCCCCCGGGGTCGCCGCGTCCTCGGTCTCCGGGGCGCCCGCGGTCCCGGGCCAGGCGCGGCCGGCGGCCGGGTCCCAGTGGGTGTCGACCACCTTGCGCTGCACCACGATCGCCAGCACCAGCACCCCGAGCCCGATCAGGGAGATGACCACGATGCCGCCGACGGACCCGATCTTGGCGGCGGAGCCCACGGCGATCCCGAACCAGCCGAAGTCGGCGTCGCCGAAGGTGGTGTTCTCCTCCCCGAAGGCGCCCAGGACGGAGAGCAGGAACGCGGGCAGGAACGTGATGATCAGGCCGTTGACGAAGCCGCCGGCGAGGGCCCCGCGACGCCCTCCGGTCGCGTTGCCGTAGACGCCGGCCGCGCCGCCGGTGAAGAAGTGGGGCACCAGCCCCGGCAGGATCAGGGCGAGGCCGATGGCGGGGTTGAGCCAGACGGAGAGGACGAGCAGCCCGATCAGGCCTCCCACGAAGCTGGAGATGAAGCCCAGCAGCACGGCGTTCTGCGCGTAGGGGAAGACGATCGGGGCGTCGAGGGCCGGGATGGCGCCGGGGACGACCTTGGCGGCGATGCCCTGGAAGGCCGGGACGAGCTCGCCCAGGATGGTGCGCACGCCGAAGAGGATGACCGCCACGGCCACGCCGAACTGCAGGCCCTGGGTGATCGACATCATGATGTAGTTGCCGACCCCGGTGGCGCCGCCCTCGAACGCGGTGAAGGCCTCCTCGGTCCCGGCCCGGGCGAGGAAGAGCACGGCGAGGACCACGTACATCAGGGCCATGGACAGGGCGGTGGCCACCATGGAGTCGCGGAGGAAGCGCAGTCCCTCCGGCAGCTTCGTGTCCTCGGTGGACCGGCTCTTCTTCCCCACGACCTGGCCCACGGCGCCGGCGGCGATGTAGCCGGCGGTGCCGAAGTGCCCGATGGCGACGCTGTCGTCGCCGGTGATCCTGCGGGTCCACGGGTGGGCGAGCGCCGGGAGGGAGACCATGAGGATGCCGAGGAGCACGGCGCCCAGCACCACGGTCACCCAGCTGCCGTACCCGGCGGTGGCGAGGATGATGGTCAGCATCGTGGCCATGAACAGCACGTGGTGGCCGGTGAGGAAGACGTAGCGCAGCGGGGTGAAGCGGGCGAGCAGCAGGCTCACGGCGAAGCCGAGGATCATCAGCCACGCGACCTGGGCCCCGTACTCGGCCTGGGCGATCCCGGCGATGGCCTCGTTGGTGGGGATCACGCCCTGAGCGCCGGTGGCGCCCAGGATCATGGCGCCCAGGGGTTCCAGGGAGGCGACGACGAGGGTGGCCCCGGCGCCGATCAGCAGGAAGCCGAGGGTCGCCTTGATGGCGCCGCCGATGATCTGGCCGGTGCTCTTGCGCAGGGCGGCCAGGCCCACGGCGGTGATGATGCCGATGAGGAACGCCGGGACGGCGAGGATCTCGCTGACCAGGAACTCGGGGATGCTGACGAGCCAGTTCACGGGAACACCTGCTTCTAGACGTCGTAGAGCTCACGCAGGGCGGCGTCGAGCTCGGTGGTGCTGGTGAAGTTCTCGATCACCTTCACGGGGACGCCGACGTCCCCGAGGGTGCGGGCGATCTCCCCGGAGGTGAGGATCAGGTCGGCCTCCTTGGCCTTGCCGCGGGCCGAGATGGTGTCGGTCGCCTCGACCGTGAGGTACTTGCCCCACCCCCAGTGATCGAGCACCTGCTCCAGGGTGTTCTTGAGGAACAGGCTGGTGCCGAGACCGTTGCCGCAGACGGTGAGGATCTTGTTGCGGCTGTCCGCGGCCGCCTCCGCCGCTCTGGTCGCCGCCGGTTCCGCCGCCGGCTCCGCGGCCGGCGCCTCGTCCGTCGTCGACGGTCTCCCGGACGGCGCCGGGGCCTCCTCCGTCAGCACGGCGAGCACCTCCTCCGGGGTCCTCGCCTCGTCCAGGGCGGTCCGGGTCCTCGGCGAGCCCAGCAGCGTGGCCAGCGTCCGCATGGCCTGGAGGTGCTCCTTCTGGTCCTTCGCGGAGAGGGCGACGACGAGGGTCACGGGGTCGTTCGCCGCGTGCCCGAACTCCACCGGCCGGGCCAGCCGGACCCAGGACATCGCGGTGCGGTGGACCGCCTCCGAGGGCCGGGCGTGGGCGAAGGCGAAGCCCGGCGCCACCACGATGTACGGGCCGTTCTCCTCGACGCTGGTGATCATGGCCTGCGTGTACTCGGCACTGATGGCACCCTGGCGCTCGAGGAGCCCACCGGCCAGCGCGATGGCGGCCCGCCAGTCCTCCGCCGGTTCGTCCAGGCAGATCGATCCGAGGTCCAGCAGCCGGCTGAGGTGAGACATACCTGACATGGTATCTCATATCCGTCCGTTTATGTGATCCACATCACATTCATTTTGGCCGATGCATGCGGGAACAGGCGACCCCGTCCCGAGGCCGGGCGCGGATCTGGCAGGCTGGCAGGAGCACCTGCCCCGCCGGCAGGAGATCACTGCACCAGATCACCGCACTGTCGGGAAGGACCGAGATGAGCCAGCGCTCCGTGCCCGCGCACGCCCTGCCGTGGGTCGTCGTCGGCATCGTGCTCGTCGCACTGAGCCTGCGCGCCCCGATCATCGCCCCGACCCCGGTGATCACCCAGCTCCAGTCCGACCTCGGGCTCTCGGCGGCGACCGCGGGCCTGCTCACGGGGCTGCCGGTGCTGCTGTTCGCCCTGGCCACCCCGCTGGCCTCGAAGCTCATCGGACGCTTCGGCCCGGAGGCCGCGGTCCTGGTGTGCCTGACGGGCGTGCTGGCCGGGACCGTGGTCCGCTCGGCCGGTCCCGCCCCGGTGGTCCTGGCCGGCACCGTGGTCATCGGTGCTGCGATCGCCGTCGGCAACATCGTGGTCCCGGTGATCATCCGCCGCGACGTCCCCTGGCGCCGGATCCCCACGGTCACCGCCGCCTACACCGCCGCCCTCAATCTCGGGTCGATGATCACCGCCCTGGGCACCGCCCCGCTCGCCGCGCTGGTCGGCTGGCGCTGGGCGCTGGCCTCCTGGGGCGCGCTGACGCTGGCGGCCATGGTGTTCTGGCTGGTCGTGGCGCGCCGCCGGGCCGGCACGCCGCGCACCACCCCCGCCCCGGCCGAACCCGACACGGCCACGGGGGCGCTGCGGCAGGCCCGGGGCACCACGCAGATCCGGCGCATCGGCTGGTGGCTGACGCTGGCCTTCTGCGGGCAGGCCATCGCCTACTACTCCGTCACCGCGTGGCTGCCCACCCTGCTGGCCGACACCCGCGGACTGAGCCTGGCGGCCTCCGGGGCCGGGGCCTCCCTGTTCCAGGTCGCCGCCATCGCCGGGGCCCTCGGGGTGCCCCTCCTGGCCGCCCGCGCCCCGGCGTGGGCGCCGGTGGCCGTCATCGGGGCGCTGTGGATCACCCTGCCCGTCGGGCTGCTGCTCGCCCCCGAGGGCTACCTCGGGTGGTCCGCCGTCGGCGGCATCGCCCAGGGCGGAGGCTTCACCACGATCTTCTCGATCGTCGCGCGCATCGTCCGGACCGACGCCGAGGCCGCCGCCACCTCCGCCCGCATCCAGGGCAGCGGCTACCTCGCCGCGACGGTCGGCCCGCCGCTGATCGGGGCGCTGAACTCCGGCACCGGCGGGTGGACCGTCCCGCTGCTGGTCGTCCTGGGTGCCACCGTGCTGTTCCTGGTCGGGGGGCTCCTGGCGGTCGCGGAGACGCGACGCCGCCGATAGGGGCACCACGAGCAGCCCGCCGCCGGGCACCGGGGACCGCGGGACGGCCGCGCCGCCGAGCACGCGGCCCCGGCTGCCGAATTAGGGCAGAGAAGTGTCAGCTAATCCGCGGACGGACTGCTACAGTCGAGCCACGAACCACTGAGGGTACCCTTACCCGTCCGCTCGACCGAAGGCTCCGCCCATGCTCCGTGGCACGACGCCCCCCGCCGGCACGCCCGTTCCCCTGCCCCGGGACGAGGCAGGGAGCGGCGCACGGGGCCTCGAGGGCGACTTCGCGTTCGCGGGCCGCCACGGGCTCCTTATCGCCCGCCGGGACCGGGAGCTGCCCGCCGGACGGATCACGGACGGCGGCGTGGAGACGGTTCTGGCCCGCCTGGACGAGGTCACCCGCGCGGTGGCCGGCACCCGGGCCGGTGGGGAGACCCGGCCGGTGCTGTGCGGCACCATCCCCTTCGACCCGGACGAGCCGACCGACCTGTTCCTCGCCGAGCGGCCCGTGTGGGCGCCCCGCCCGGCGCCCACGGCCCCGGTGCCCCTGGCGCGGCAGCTCGTGCCCGCCGCCCCGGCGCCGGACCCCGACCACCACGAGGCGCTCGCCGAGGCCCTGGACCGCATCGGCCGCGGCGCCGCCCCGCACCTGGTGCTGGCCCGCGCCCTGGACCTGCAGCTCTCCGCACCCGCGAACCTGGACCGGCTGTGGGAGGAGCTGGTGGCCCGCGCCGCCGGCGGCCACGCCTTCCTGGTGCGCCCCCGGGACGGCGGCACGGTCCTCGGTGCGGGCCCGGAGCTGACGGCCGAGGTGCGCCCGACCGGCTTCGCCTCCCACCCCCACACCGGCTGCGCCGCGCGCCACCCCACGGTCTCGGGCGACTCGGCCGCCCAGCAGTCCCTGCTGCGCTCCCCCGCCGCCCGGCGGCGGCACCAGCACGTCGTCGAGCACCAGGCCCGCCGCCTGGCACCGCTCGCCGCGTCCCTGCACGTGCCCGGGCAGCCCAGCGTGCCGGGCACCGACGCCGCCTGGCACCTGGCGACCCGTCTCACCGGCAGGCTGCACCGGGGCACCAGCGCGCTGCACGCCGCGGTGGCGCTGCACCGTGCGGCCGCCGGCGCCCCAGACCGGGAGACCCTGTCCCTGATCCGTGAGCTGGAGCCGCGGCCCCGCGGGGTCTTCGCGGGTCTGGTGGGCTGGACCGACGCCGCCGGGCACGGCCAGTGGGTGCCGGTCCTGCGCAGCGTCCACCTGCACGGCACGCGGGCCCGGCTGCACGCCGCCGCGGAGCTGGACGCCGCCTCCA